>NZ_JBKGHJ010000196.1:0-14420 GCF_046520365.1 Corallococcus sp. 4LFB | reverse complement strand
ACTCCTGCGGGGAGGCCCGTGGCTTTGATGCGTCCGCGTCAGTCATTGAGCAGGACGAGGCCCTGGAGGCACGCCCTTGTGTGGAAGCCTGTGGCTTCAATGCCCCCGCGCCAGTCATCGAGAAGGACGAGGCGCTGGAGGCACGCTCCTGCGGGGAGGCCCGTGGCCTTGATGCGCCCGCGTTAGCCCTCCAGCAGGAAGAGGACCTGGAGGAGCGCCCTTGCGTTGAGGAGCGTGGCCTCGAGACCCTCGCGTCTGCCACCGGGCAGGACGGTGCATTTGAGGCACGCCCTTGCGCAGAGGACGACGGCCTCGGCAGCCTCGCGCCGGTCGCCGAGGACATCGAGGTGATCAGGGTGGAGCCCTGTCCCCTTGGGCCGGCCGGCCCTTGGGAGCCCGCCAGCGAGGTGACGGCGTCTCCAGCAGCCCCGGGGCTCACCCCCTGCGAGCCCTGTGGGCATTGCACCAGGGAGGACGTGACGGGAGCGGCCTTGGGCAACCAATCCGAGCATCCGACAGGTTGGGAGGCTTCGACCTCGGAGGGCGCCTCCAGCCCGAGGAGCCCCCCACCGGACTCCGCGGACAAACCCGCGTGACGGCGCGCAAGGAGGGCGGACCGCTTCGTGGCCCCCCGCGCCCCCCCTCGCCCACCGCTGGACCGGTGGGTTCCGTATCCCGCATGGCGCAGCCACGGGCGCGTGGGCGACCGTGGGTGCGCGGGCTCTTGCGTCATCGCTTGAAGCCGCGCTGTCTGCGTCAGCGCAGCCGCTGACCGAAGGCCCGCAGGCGGTCGCGGGCCTTCAACAGCTTCTCGCGGGGAATGGAGAACACCGCGCGCACGCGCTCCAGGTCGCCGCACCATGCCCCGCCGTTGAGCACCACGTGGGTGTGCTCGTAGACGACGCGCGGCAGGTTCTCCGGCGTGAGCTTCACGCCATCCACCGAGCGCCCCAGCCAGGCCGTCATCGGCGGCGCGAGGAACAGGCCTCCCGCCTCGGTGGCCTCCGCGCGGCCGTCGTCGGGCAGCACCTCCGCCAGCAGCGCGCGCTTCTCCGCGAGCTCGCGCCGCATCCGCGCCAGGTAGCTCCTCAGCGCCTTGTGCCGCGCGGCATGGAGCAACTGTCCATCCGGCCCCCGTGCATGGGCCGCGTACAGGTACGCCGCCGCGCGCGCCGTGAGCGTGTGCAGCACGCCCGGAGCGCTGTCGCGCAACGCCGCCACCAGCGCCCGGTCCTTCGTGGCCACCCAGCCCACGCGAAGGCCCCCGGCCGCGAACTCCTTGGACAACCCGCCCAGCAGCACCGTCCGCGCGCCGATGCCCGGCACCGCGCCCTCCAGCGTCACCGGGCTGTGCACCGTCTCCGCCGTGGGGTTGGTGAGGTTCACCAGGCCGAAGATTTCATCCGACACCCAGAGGCAGCGCTGCTCCACCACGAACGTCGCCAGCGCCATCAACTCCTCGTGCGACAGGTAGTGGCCCGTGGGGTTCGCCGGCTGGGACAGCACCACCGCGTCCGGCGTCCCGCCCCGCGTGCGGCGTGACAGCAGCGTGCCCAGCGGTCCGGACTCCACCTCGCAGCCCGCCGCGAGGAACGTGGGCGCGAGCACTCCGTAACAGGGCGTCACCAGGAACACGCGCGGCGCCCGGCCCAGCCGCTGTCGCAGCGCCACCCCCAGGTGGTGCATGAGCGGCCAGACCCCCGGGGCCACGACGACGTCCTCCGGGACGTAGCGCGCCCCTCGCGTCTCCAGCAGGAAGGCCGCCACGGCCTCCGCCAGCCCCGTCTGCGTTGCTTCCGCGCGCGGCGCGACGCCCGCCGCGATGAGCCCCTCCACCAGCGGCAGCGGCAGCGGGCCCTCGTTCTCGCCGTAGTCCAGGCGCACGAGCTCCGGGTCGTCCTCGCGGAAGAACTTCGGCGCGAACGCGGGCAGCTCCGCCAGCCGCCCGATGCGCCGCGAGCGGGGCAGCGGCACTCCGGCGCCCGGTGCGGCGAGGGCGGCTCCGGCTCCGTGAAGGCCATGCGGAAGGCGAGCAGCTCGGAGAAGGTGCGCTCGTAGAACCACTCCGCCAGGACGCTGATGCGCGAGTACGTCACCTCCGCGGCCACCTCCAGGTCCGCGCGCAGCGGCTCCGGCACGGGGAGCAGCAGCGTCAGCTCCAGGTCCGGCCACACCGCGTTCTTGATGAGCCCGTACAGGATGACCAGGTTGGGCGCGTGCTGCGTGCGCGCCAGGAACTCGAAGAGGGTGCGCGGCTCCACCTCCCCCGTGATGTTGAAGAAGGCGCTCTCGTCCAGCACCACCCAGATGCCGCGCCGCGCGGCCTCCGCCACGATGTCGCGCAGCACCGCCAGGTTGGTGCGCTCGCCCGGCTCCACCGACAGGAGCACGGCCTTCACGTCGAAGGCGGTGAGCAGGCGGCGGATCTCCCCCAGCGTGTCGTGCGTCACGGTGGCGCGCACCCCCGCCTTGTCCAGCGCGCGGGCGTAGAGCGGGTGCAGGCTGCGTGACACCAGCACCGTGTCCCCGGGGTCGCAGGTGGCGAGCAGCAGCGAATAGACGGCCTGCTCCCGCTCCGGCGCGACGAACAGCGAGTCCTCCGACAGCCTCAGCCCGAAGTGGCGGTCCAGGTAGCGGGCCACCAGCCTGCGGAAGGGCGCGTCCCCGGCCTCGTGCGCGTAGGGCAGGAAGGGCGCCTGCGACAGCCGCTCCGCGAGCGCCGTGACGAAGCCCAGCTGCTCCGCGGACGCCGCCCCCAGGTCCAGCTCCTCCTGGAGCGGCGCGATGCCCAGGGCGCGCAGCGCGGCGCGCAGGCCCAGCGTCTCCCGGGGCAGCGACAGGTGCGCTTCCCACACCGCCACCTCGTGCCAGATGGGATGGCCCGCCTGGAGCCAGCCCAGCGCCGTCGCCGCGCGCAAGGGCTCCGGGCTGTGGGCCTCCATGAAGAACTCGAACTCGCGCCCGGTGCGCTGCTCCAGGGACACCAGGGGCCGGATGTCCGTGTCCGCCGCCTGCATCACCCGCCGCGCCACGCGCACGCGGGTGGTGAAGCCGCGCCGGGTGAACATGCGCGCGATGATGGCCCGCCCCGGGCGGCCCGCCAGGTTCAGGAGCAGCCGCCCCCCCGGCACGAGCCGCTCCGGTGCCTCGTCGAGCAGCCGCGCGATGAGCCCCAGGCCGAAGTGGTCCTCGTACACGTTCTGCAGCGAGGTGTAGTTGGACAGGTCCAGCAACGCCTGCTCATCCGCCTGCGCCAGCTCCGCGGGCATCCCGTCACCGCGCAGCACCTGGGGGATGCACCCGACGATGAAGTCCCACGCGGGCGCCCGCGGCAGGCCGCGCAAGAGGTCGCTCTCGCCAAAGGACAGCCGCGACACCAGCTGCTCGTCGCCGTTGAGCCACGCGTTGCACAACCCCACCGCCGGGGCCTGCGGGTTCAGGTCCAGCCCCCGGATGCGCGCGAGCCCCGTGAACTTCGCCAGCGCGATGCAGATCCACCCGGACCCGGAGCCCACCTCCACCAGCTGCTTGCCGGCGTACTCGTCCAGCGGGACCTTCAAGAGCCCCTCCAGGAACGTGAACGCCCACGCCTCCGGCGCGAAGATGGACGGCGGAATCAGCAGCTCCAGCCGCTCCTGGGACGCCCCCACCGCCACCACCACCGACGCCAGCCGCAGCGGCGCGCCCTCCGGCTGGCCGCGCGACAGCTCCGCCAGCTCGCGCAGCTCCGCCAGCGCCCGCGGACGCTCCTCCGGCCGGGCCAGCGCCTCGGAGAGCGTACGCAACTGGACAAAGGCTTCACGGGGTGACGCGGGATAGGTGGCCATGGCGCGCCCGACTGTCCGGGCCCTCTCCTCCCCTGTCAACGACAGCCTTTCAGGAATGGCTGACGCATCGCAGTACCAATTTACAGATTGTCATTCCCAGTTTACATGGGAAACCTTGAGTCAAACGCCGGTATGCAGCGTGTGCACCGGGCGGCCCCTCTCGTCCGGTGAGGATGCCCCATGAAAAGACAGCCGCAACTGGCCTTGCTCGCGGTGCTCGCCGTCATCCTGTTACACGCGCAGCCGGCCCGGGCGCAGATCGCCGCCGCGCACGTGTATCACAATCACATGCCCAACTTCTGGGCGTACTACGACCTGACCCAATACAACGCGACCCCGGTGGGTGGCCCCATCCGCTACGCGTATGACGGGCAGGTCATCCAGATAAAGCAGTCACCGCCGGCCAACTACACCTATTTCCTGCCGTCGGGCGCGCCCATGCCGCACGACGACCTGGTGACGTACTACTCGCACCACGCGAAGGTGGGCGCGTATCAGTCCTGGCCACCGGACGTCGCCGCGGACATGAAGGCCCATGCCTCCACGGGACAGGTGCACGTCACCATGTCCGGCGCGGTGGTGAACAACGTCAACGACCTGGTCACGCGCAAGAACGTGTCCGGCTACGACAACGCCAGCTGGGGCGCGACCTGGAGGGACCGCTACACCACCCTGCGCACGCCCGCGGGCAACCGCTCGCTGGACCTCATCCACTTCACGGGCCACCACTCCATGGGCCCGCTGGTGGGGCCGGACTACTTCCTCAAGGACCTCATCTACCAAAGCGCCACGCTGTCCCAGTCGTACTTCCTGGGCAGCGGCTTCACGGCCTCCAAGGGCTTCTTCCCCACGGAGCTGGGCTTCTCCGAGCGGCTCATCCCCACGCTGGCGAAGCTGGGCGTGAAGTGGTCCGTCATTGGCGACAACCACTTCTCCCGCACGCTGAAGGACTACCCGTTCCTCGACGACCCGGGCTCCGACACGCTGGTGTCGCCGCCCAACCGCGCGGACCTCCAGAACACCAGCACCGTGGGCGCCTGGGTGAGCGAGTCCATGGCGCACGAGCAGCAGGTCATCCGCAACAAGTACCCCTTCGCCTCCACGCCGCACTGGGTGCGCTACGTGGACCCGGCCACGGGCGCCGAGTCGCGCGTCGTGGGCATCCCCGTCAACCAGAACGGCTCCTGGCTGGAGGGCTGGGAGGGCCAGGCCACGGTGGACGTGGTGGGCCTGCGCACCTTCGAGGGGCTCGTGCCCCAGAAGCAGTTCTTCGTGCTCGCGCATGACGGTGACAACTCGGGCGGGCGCGCGGGGTCGCTCGACACGTGGCTCAACGGCCGCGCCGTCACCTGCACCGGCGGCGTGCAGTGCCTGGGCATCGACGAGTACCTGGTCAACAACACGCCCGTCTCCACGGACGTGGTGCACGTGCAGGACGGCTCGTGGGTGGACACGCGCGACTCCTCGTCCGACCCGCAGTGGCACCACTGGCGGCTGCCCTTCGGCATCTGGAAAGGACAGTTCCCGGCGTTCAACTCCGCCACCGGGCTCAACCTGGCGCCCAAGACGAACCTGAGCGGCGTACAGGAGGGGATGACGGTGTCGCTGGAGCACGGCTGGCACTACCTGGAGCGCAACTTCGCGCTGCTCCAGGCCGCGCTCAACTACGCGAAGACGTCCGAGCAGCTCTGGCTGGACGCGCACCCCAACCACTGGAAGCCCACCACGGCGCTGGACTCGCAGGTGACGCACGCGGGCAACCAGCTCAACCCGTGGATGCTGTCCTTCCCGGTGAAGGGCGACGCTGGGAATGACTGGGCGGGCGGCGCGAACCCCGCGGAGCTGGCCTGGTACTTCCTGCTGCCGGCCATGGACTCCGGCTTCGGCTACTACGACGAGAACGTGGACGACAACGTGAAGCCCACGCTGTCCTTCAACCAGTCGCTCTACTTCTCCAGGCCGTACGTGCAGGACCGGCTGGCGCAGGACCGCACGGGCCCGTCCGTCTGGTGGCCGCAGCGCTGGCCGTACAACCCGGGCAGCGCCAACACGGACAAGTCGGAAGGGTGGACGCTGCACCACTTCGACAACACCTTCGCGCTGTACACCTACGCCTTCGACGTCAGCGGCATCACCCACATCAAGGCGCGCGTGCGCGTGCACACCGCGAAGAGCATCGACCCGCTGGACAACACGCCCCGCGTGTATGACCCGGCGGCGCTGAAGGCGGCGGGCGTGCCCAACATCGACCCGGCGCGCGTGGGCGCCTGGGTGGACTACCCGCTCCAGCGGCGTGAGTTGCGGCCGGTGATGAACGGCGTGGCCTGGCAACCGGCGTACCTGCCGGTGATGCAGAAGGTGGCCGCGCAGGAGATTGGCGACCTCTACTACGTCTACCTGAGCGCGTACCGCGACCAGGTGCTCGACTACTACATCGAGGCCACCGACGCGCGCGGCAACGTCACCCGGAGCGAGCTCCAGTCCGTCTACGTGGGCGCGGGCCGGTACCGGCTGGAGGGCGGCAAGTACCTTGAGGACATCAACGGCACGGTGACGGGCACGCACCCGTTCCTCCGCGTGGACACCACCGCGCCATCGGTCCCCTCGGGGCTCGCGGCGACGCGCACGGACCGCTCCGTGACGCTGACCTGGGCCGCCTCCACGGACACCGTGGGCGTGACGGGCTACCTCGTGTTCCGCAATGGCACACAGGTCGGCACGCCCACGGCGACGACGTACACGGACAGCGGGCTCACCGCGGGCACCGCGTACAGCTATACGGTGAAGGCCCGGGACGCGGCGGGCAACACGTCCGCGGCGAGCACCGCGCTCTCCGTCACCACCCTGCCCCCGGACACCACGGCGCCGTCCGCGCCCACGGGGCTCTCCGCCTCGGGCGTCACCAGCTCGTCGGTGGTGCTCAGCTGGACGGCGGCCACGGACAACTATGGCGTGAGTGATTACCTCGTGTTCCGCAATGGCACACAGGTGGCGGCGCCCACGGCGACGACGTACACGGACACGGGGCTGTCCTCGAGCACGGCGTACAGCTACACCGTGAAGGCTCGCGACGCGGCGGGGAACACCTCCGTCGCCAGCGCGGCGCGCTCCGTCACCACCGGCCTGGGGTACACGACGACGGTCTATTACAAGAAGGGCTTCACCACGCCGTACCTTCACTACCGCCCGGCGGGCGGCACGTGGACCACCGCCCCCGGCGTGCCCATGCCGGACGCGGAGGTGGCGGGCTACGCGAAGTACACGGTGAACCTGGGCTCCGTGCAGCAGCTGGAGGCCGTCTTCAACAACGGCAGCGGGACGTGGGACAACAACAACGGGAGCAACTACCTGTTCCCCACGGGCACCTCCACCTTCAACGCGGGCGTCATCACGGCGGGCGGGCCGGAGAGCGACACCACCGCGCCCACGGTGCCCACGGGCCTGACGTCTCCGTCGAAGTCCGCGACGACGGTGTCGCTGAGCTGGGCCGCGTCCACGGACACCGTGGGCGTGACGGGCTATCTGGTGTTCCGCAATGGCACGCAGGTCGGCACGCCCACGGCGACGACGTACACGGACAGCGGGCTGTCGTCGAACACGGCCTACAGCTACACGGTGAAGGCGCGCGACGCGGCGGGCAACACGTCCGCGGCGAGCACCGCGCTCTCCGTCACCACCAGCACTGGCAACTCCGCGACCGTCTATTACAAGAAGGGCTACGCCACGCCGTACCTCCACTACCGCCCGGCGGGCGGCACCTGGACGACGGCGCCGGGCGTGGCCATGGCGACGGCGGAGGTCGCGGGCTACGCGAAGCACACGGTGTACCTGGGGTCGGCCACGCAGTTGGAGGCCGTGTTCAACAACGGCAGCGGCACGTGGGACAACAACGGCGGGCTCAACTACTTCTTCCCCGCCGGCACCTCCACGTTCAACGCGGGGAGCATCTCCGCGGGGGCGCCGTCGCAGGACACCACGGCGCCCTCGGTGCCCACGGGGCTGGCGGCACCGTCGAAGACGGCGACCACCGTGTCGCTGACGTGGACGGCGTCCACCGACGCCAGCGGCATCGCGGGCTATGACGTGTATCGCAATGGTTCGCTGGTGGGCTCGCCCACGACGGCCAGCTACACGGACACGGGGCTGACGGTGGGCACGGCGTACAGCTACACCGTGCGGGCGCGGGACACGGCGGGCAACGCGTCCGCGCAGTCCGCCGTGCTGTCCGTCACCACGTCCACCAGCGGCGCCACGGTGACGTTCAACGTCACGGCGAGCACCGTGATGGGACAGAACGTGTACGTGGTGGGCAGCGTCGCCGCGCTGGGGAGCTGGAGCCCGGCCAGCGCCATCCTGCTGTCCGCGGACAACTACCCCACGTGGAGCGCGGCCGTCGGCCTGCCGGGCTCCACGGCCATCGAGTACAAGTTCATCAAGAAGGACGCCGCCAACAACGTCACCTGGGAGAGCGGCGCCAACCGCACCCTGACGACACCGGCCACGGGCACCACGACCGTGAACGACACGTGGCGCTGAGGCAATGACGCCGTCACGGCGGGTCCGCGACCCGGGGCCCGCCGTGATGTGCCGCGTCGGACGGGGACGACACCGGCGTCCTGGACATGCCGTCTGTCCCCGTGGCTGAGAAGGCAAGAACGCAGGGAGCCCCCCGGCGGCCGCACGCCGCGAACCGGTCCGACAGTCGGACAGGTTGGAGCCACCTCACGGAGGCGCCCGGCAGGCCTTCCCGGGGAACTCCGACCGCGGGCCCTGGGCATCCGAGAACGGCTCGTGGGTCCGCCACGCGGTGTAGCGTCGGGCCACGGAGGGCGGCCGGTGAAGCCACGAATCGCCGTGACGGCGGATGACACGGATTGGCGGATGCCAGCGGGTGGGCCCGGGCTGCTGCTGAGCGTTCCTTCCTGGGGACACTGGCGGCGGCGCCCCCTGCTCCATGTCGAGGCCACCCGGCCCTACCTGCTGCGCGTGATGCTGGGGAGCCAGCCGCTGTTCTGGATGCGGGTGGATGACTGGTGGAACGGCTGTGCCTGGCTGCGTGGTCCCGCGAAGCTCGCGGACGCGTTCCCGCGCATCACGGCCGAGGAGGCCCGGCGTCCTCCGGACCCAGGTTCGCCCGGCTGGTGGGCCGCATGGAACCGGTGGTGGGTCCACCAGTTCGAGACGTCGGAGCCTTCGCTGCTCCACGCGGGGAACTGGTGCCTGCGTCCCCTCCAGGCCGTCTCCGTCGCGAAGGCACAGGGCTACTCCACGGTGCCCATCATCGGGAGGGGGCTGTTCCCGGAACCTCCGTGCGGGCTCGACGCGGCGTTGCGCTTCCAGCCCTTCCTGGCGGAGGACTGGTCCTGGGCGGAGGCAGGCGCCCTCCCGCAGCGCAGTGGCGGCGTGATGCCGCTGCGCACCCCTTCACCGGAGGACGACGGACGGGTGAAGGCATGGCGCAAGCACGCGCGGGACGGGACGTTGCCACCGGTGCTGCTGATGTACTTCGCCCTGGTGGAGCGGTGGCTGGTGGTGGATGGCCACGACCGGCTGCAAGCGGCGCTGCTGGAGGGGCGTGAGCCGCCGCTGCTGGGCCTCTGGTCCTTCACGGAAGTGCCGGTGGTGGAGGACCTGTCCACGCTGTTCCGCCAGGACGGGGCCATGAAGGCGGCCGAGCTGCGGCTGCGCGCGAAGCCCGGCGACGTCGACGCCGTCAATCGCGGCCTCCTGCGCGACCACGAGCCGGTCCGTCGGCTCGCGGTCACGCGTGCGTTCCCCCTGCGCGGAGGGGCCGCCACCTGGCAGGCGGAGGTCACCGCCTGGCGGAAGTGGTCGGGCGTGGAGGTGAACCCGGACGACTGGGCGGGGTTCCTCCGCGGCGGCTGAGCGACCAGCGGAGGTCAAAGCATGTCGAACAGCAGGCCGAGCAGCTTGAACTCGACCTTGTAGAACGTCTTCAGGAAGGATGGTTACGGCCAGTCCCAACTGGATCAGGGAGGGCGCGAAGGCCTGGGAGGCGATGATGGGCGTCGTCCCGCTCGACTGCCCCGGCGCGGGACCCGCGCCCGCGAGCATGTACATGGATTGGCCATAGACATACACGCCCGCGGCGAACGCCCCCCGCCCCGCGCTGCCGTCCAGGTTCTGGGGGTTGATCCGGAACGACATCATCCCGGGCGCCCCCCCCCGCTCAGCATGTTCCACAGCTGTGCGACCTGGGCAGGGTTGGAGGGATCCGGCATGTTCTGCGTCGAACCGGGAGACAACGAACGGGACATCCCGCTCGGCTACAGGCGGGCATCGCCCGGCTTGACGATGGGGTTCTCCACGCCGAAGGGAGGACCCGGCTCCGGTTGAGTCCCGCGGGCAGGCCCATCATCAACAGCACGTCCCCCGGATGCTCCGCGGGGACCGGCAGCGAGGAGACGGTGCCGCTGCCGCCGGGGAAGGTGCTCGCGAAGTAGGACTGGGCGAACGCGGGCTGCGTCCCGCGCGGATGAGGCCGCGCCGTCCTGGATGCGCCTAGTCCCGCGGCGCGGCGGGCGTCAGCAGCAGGTCCGACAGGCCGGGCTTCGAGCGCCGCAGCAGGTCCTCCAGCGAGTATCTGTCCAACGTGGCGAGGAACGCGTCGCGCGCCTCCGCCAGCACGCCCTTGAGGCCGCAGGCCGGCGCGATGGGACAGGTGTTGCGCTCCCGGTCGAAGCACTCCACCAGGTGGAAGTCCGGCTCGGCCGCGCGCACCACCCGGCCCAGCCGGATGTCTCCCGGCGCCTTGGCCAGCAGCACGCCGCCCGCGCGCCCCGGCTTCACCTCCACGTCGCCCTGCTGCGCCAGCGTCTGCACCACGCGCACCAGGTGGTGCTTGGAGATGCCGTAGGCGTCCGCCATCTCCTGCGTGGACGACGGCCGGCCCGGACGCGCCGCCAGGTACATGAGGACGCGCAGCGAGTAGTCGGCGTGAAGGGTCAGGTGCAAGTCAGGCGGCTCCGGCGACGGGCTCCGCTCGCGGGGTGCTCGGCAGGAAGGCATCCGCGTGGATGTCCTTCAGTGAGAACCCCGTGAGAAAGAGCTTCTTGCGCAGGGATAGCACCGCTTCGGGATTGCCGCAGAGGAACGCCCGCCAGCCCACCGGGCGCTTCGGAAGGCTGGCCAGGATGCGCGCCTCCAGGGGCCCCTCCTCCACGTCCCCACCGCCTCCAGCCAGCACGAGGGGCCGGTAGTGGAGGTTCGGATGGCGCCCCGCCAGCGCCCGGAGCGCGTCCACGAGGTACAGCCCGCGCGGCTCCAGGGCCCCGTGGAACAGGTGGATGGGTCCGGTGTGCCCCGCCTCCAGGGCGTCCCGCACGATGCCGTACAGCGGCGCGAGCCCCGTGCCCGTCCCCGCGAGCAAGAGCGGCGACTCCGGCTGCCCGGGCACGTAGAAGCAGTCCCCCACCGGGCCCTGCACGTGCACGCGCTCCCCGGGCCGCACGTCCCGCGCGAACCAGCCGCTCATGGCGCCCCCGGGCACGAGCCGCACGTGGAGCTCCAGCCGGTCCTCGCGAGGCAGGCTCGCCAGCGAGTAGCTGCGCGCGAGCCCGTCCGCGCGCACCACCGTGACGTACTGCCCGGCGCGATAGTCGAGCGGCGCCTCCAGCTCCAGCCGCACCGCGAGCACATCCCCGCTGAGCGACTCCAGGTCCACGACGCGCGCGGGACGCGCAGCTCCGCGGCCCCCGCGACCTCCAGCGCCGTGCCCTCCTGGGGCCGGCAGGCGCACGCGAGGAAGTAGCCGCGCGCCTTGAGCGTGTCCTTGAGCCCCACCTGCGCCGCCTCGGGCACCGCGCCCGAGGTCGCCCGCATCAGGCAGGACTGGCAGGCCCCCGCCCGGCACGCATGCGGCACCTGCACGCCCTGGCGCAGCAGGCCGTCCAGTACCGTCTCTCCGGGCTCCAGCGGGTACCACGCGGACTCATGCATCACCTTCGCCATGACGTGCCTCCCGTGCCTGCTTCAGCGGTTCAAAACGTCCGCACGCGCCCCTTCGGCGACCGACATCACCTGCCCCACCAGCTCCGCGGGCACGCCCAGCTCCTCCAGCGTCTCCTTCAGGTGCCCCACCACCGCGTCGAAGTGCGTCTCGTTCAGCCCGCGCTCCACCAGGTGCTTGTGCCCCGCGCGCATGTCCTTGCCCGAGTAGTTCGACGGCCCCCCGCACACCATCGTCAGGAACGCCTTCTGCTTCGCGGCCTGGCGCTCCATGTCCACGTCCTCGAAGAAGTGGTTGATGCGCTCGTCGCCCAGCACCTTCCGGTAGAAGACCTCCACCGCCGCCGCCATCGCCGGTTCCCCGCCAATCCGCTCGTACACGCTCGACATGACTTCGCTCCCCTTCCGGGCCCAGGCCCTTAAAGATGCATCCTAAATGCATCTTTAAGGGGTCGGACGTCAAGCACCCCCTATCGGGCTGGCTTCACGCCCTTGTTCGTTCGCCTGATGCCCGTGGTCCTGGCCGGCGTCCGCCCTCCGGTGCCCCACCGCGAGGAGGCGCCGGGGGCTTCAGACGGGCAGCAGGCCTCGCGCCCGGCGCACCACGCGCTCCATGCCGCTCTTCACGTGGTCCAGCGGCAGGAAGCGGTTCACGGGCACGGGCTGGTAGCCCAGCGGCCCCAGGCGCTTGCGCAGCGCATGGTTGGCGCGCAGCGCGCGCAGGTGCCGGGCCGTCTCGCGGGTGTTGAAGATGATGGACAGCGACACGGAGACGTCGTCCGCGCCGTTCTTCACGTAGTGCGGCGCGACGAAGGGGATGTGCAGCGCGTCGCCGGGACCGAACGCGTAGCGCGTCGCGGTTTCATCAAACGTCTCCCGGTAGCTCACCTTGGAGCCGGAGCGCGCGACGAAGGCCTCCAGGTCCCGCGCGGGGACCACCTGTTCGTCCCATGCCCTGGAGACGTGCACCTCCTTGGTGCCCCGGAACTGCATCAGCAGCGTGGAGTAGCGGTCCAGGTGGAAGGGCGTGACGCTGCCGGGGGACGCGATGAAGAGGTAGAGCATTGGATCCACGGCCGTGGTGCCCACGCCCTGCGCGCGCATCAGGTCCTCCACCTCCGACAGCAGCGCGCGGTACAGCTCGTGGAAGCTGGGGTCCTGCTCCGGCGCGCGGAGCATGATGTACGAGTTGCTCGTCATCATGTTCTCCACGGTGTCCTTCAGCGACAGGCCGGTGCGGTAGTCCACGTGCGCGCGGTCGAAGTCCGCGTCCTTGGGCAGCAGGCCCGAGCTGAAGAACACGTTGTCGGAGGGCAGCCGCTGCACCACGCCCGCCAGGTTCTCCAGCTCCAGCGCGGGGTGCCCCAGGAGCGTGTGACGGCACCGGAAGGACTCACGGTCGAACTGCAGCGGCGACCCGACGGACTCGAAGATGCGCTTCACGGAAATGGGGCTCCTTGCCGCCTTCAGCGACAGGTGTTCACCCGATGCCAGCAGAGCGCGCCCCCAGGTTCAAATTGGGGCATTTTGCCCCGTGTCCTCCTGGGGCTTCTGCCCCGCGCTCCCCTCCAGCCAGGCCGCCTGCCTGCCCTGCCGTCGCCCTTGGGGGAGGGGCGGGCGTGTCCGGGAATCATGCCCATGTTTCCTCCATCACCTCGCTGGGAGGAAATGACATGGCGCTGGAGGCAATCCTGTTGTGGGCGGTGATCGGCCTCATCGCTGGGTGGCTCGCGTCCGCGGTGGTTGGCGGTGGCTACGGCCTCATTGGAGACATCGTCGTGGGCGTGGTGGGCGCGTTCCTGGGAGGTTTCATCCTTCGGGCGCTCGGCACGGGGGCTCCGTTCGGCGGCCTCGCGGGCACCATCTTCGTGGCGTTCATCGGAGCGGTGGTCTTGCTGTTGATCCTCCGGCTCATCCATTCGAGCACGGCCCGAAGGGTCTGACCCGAAGCACTCGAAGCCGCGGTGACTTCTCGCGCGGGCGCGCAGGCGCTCCGCGCGAGAAGTGCTTTGCGGGCCTGATGACGGCAGACACCAGGGGCCTGACGGCAGTCATCAGGCCCGAGGCCTTCAGGCGCCGCCGCTCCGTCCGGCCCGTGAGCAATTCCAGGAGGTTGTCTCTTCGAGAGGCGCGTGGGGCGCGTGGCATGCGCCGTGCTCTTGCCCCCCACAACGCTGAACCGGCCGGCGCCGCACGCTGGCCCATCCAATCTCGAGGAACCCCGCCATGGCGCTCTCCCCCCTGTCGAAGTCGTCCGTTGCCAGCTCCTCCTTCTCGCCCCGCACGTCCGCCACGGAACTCGCCAACCCTGCGATGCGCCCCGCGCCGATGACGGCGGACGCGGTGAAGGCCAAGGGTGGCGCGGGTTCGCTCCAGGGGCTGTTCCAGGCGGACGGATTCGACGCGGCGGGCGTGGGCAGGAAGGGCGCCCTCCAGGGCGGCGATCCGCTGGCCAAGCTGCGCGAGCTGGTCCAGATGATGACCCAGCTGGTGCAGCTGCTCGGCGCGCAGGGCGGAGTCCCGGGCGCCGAGGGCGCGAGCAACGCCAACGCGGCGCAGGGCGGCGTGCCGGACCTGGGCGGTGAGTCCTTCGACGGCGGCGTGCCGGACCTGGGCGGCGAGGGC
>NZ_JBKGHJ010000195.1:0-14473 GCF_046520365.1 Corallococcus sp. 4LFB | reverse complement strand
CCGGCTCCGGCGCCAGCGTGGGCGTGCGCACGCCCGCCACGGCACCCAGGCGGCTGGACAGCGGCGCCAGGCGGTCGGTCACCGCGCGCAGCGCATCCAGCGCATCCAGCCCCTTGGCCATACGGGCCACGGCCTTCTGAACGGGAGCCAGCTGCAGTTGCAACTCGCGACGGACCATGTCGCGGAGTTCGGTCTCAAGTGAAAGTGGGGCCATGTGGGGCAGGATATACACCCATCCGCCGGGTAGGGGATGGAAACATTCCCCGGGATGTTAAAGGAACCAACCATGACTCCGGTTCCCACTCCCGTCCGCTTCCGCGGCACCGACTCCTACCTCACGAGCGAGGGCCTGCAGGCCGCCGTCAATTGCGCCCTCACGCTCCAGCGCCCCCTGCTGGTCAAGGGTGAGCCCGGCACCGGCAAAACGCTCCTGGCGGAAGCGATTGCCCAGGGACTGGGATTGAAGCTGCTCACCTGGCACGTGAAGAGCACCACGCGCGCGCAGGATGGTTTGTATGTCTACGACACCGTGCAGCGGCTGTATGACTCGCGCTTCGGGGACGGGGACGTGCGAGACATCCGGCGATACATCCGCCTGGGGCCGCTGGGCGAGGCCTTCGCTTCGCCGGAGCGCGTGGTGTTGCTCATCGACGAGGTGGACAAGGCGGACCTGGAGTTCCCCAACGACCTGCTCCACGAGCTGGACCGGATGCGCTTCCGCATCTCCGAGACGAACGACGAGGTGGTGGCGAAGAACCGCCCCGTCGTGCTCATCACCAGCAACAACGAGAAGGAGTTGCCCGACGCGTTCCTGCGCCGGTGCGTGTTCCACTTCATCGACTTCCCGGAGCGCGACCTCATGCAGCGCATCGTGGACGTGCACCACCCGGGGCTGGACCCGGCGCTGGCGGACCAGGCGCTCAAGGTCTTCTACGAGCTGCGGGCGATGACGCGGCTGCGCAAGCGGCCCTCCACCAGCGAGCTGGTCGACTGGATCTCCGTGCTCAAGGCCAACGGCGTGATGGAGTTGAAGCTGGAGGAGCAGCTGCCGTTCCTGGGCGCGCTGCTCAAGAAGGAGCAGGACCTGGTGGCGGTGGCCGAGGCCTTCGGGCGCGGCCGGCGGACGCGCGCTTAAGGCGGCAGGGAGGCCAACGCCATGTTCCTGCCGTTCTTCTACGAGCTGCGAAAGCGCGGGGTGAAGGTGGGCGCGCAGGAGGCGCTCGCCCTGGCCGGGGCGCTGAAGGCCGGGCTGCATGACAGCAGCCTGGAGGGGTTCTACCACGTGGCTCGCGCGCTCCTGGTGCACTCGGAGACGCAGCTGGATGCCTTTGACCAGGCGTTCCTGTTCCACTTCCAGGGCGTCGCCTCCGAAGCGCTGAAGCTCACCGAGGAGCTGCTGTCCTGGCTGGAGGAGGCGAAGGAGCGCACGGACTTGAGCCCGGAGGAGCTGGCGCTCCTGGAGCAGTGGGACCCGGAGGAGCTGCGCCGGCAGCTGGAGCAGCGGCTGAAGGAGCAGACCGAGCGCCACGACGGCGGAAGCCGCTGGGTGGGCACGGGCGGCGCGTCTGCCTTTGGCAACAACGGCATGGCCCGGCAGGGCGTGCGCGTGGGTGGCACGGGTGGGCGGCAGGGCCAGGCGCTGTGGCAGGCCGGCGCGCGCAAGTACGCGGGCTACCGCGACGACGTGGTGCTGGACACGCGGCAGATGGCGGTGGCGCTGCGCAAGCTGCGGGCCTTCGCGCGCGAGGGCGCGGCGGAGGAGCTGGACGTGGAGGAGAGCATCGCCGCCACCGCGAAGAACGCGGGCGAGCTGGAGGTGGTGACGCGTCCGCCGCGCCGGCCCAACACGCGCGTGGTGCTGTGCATGGACGTGGGCGGCTCCATGGACCCGTACGCGCACCTGGTGAGCCGGTTGTTCAGCGTCGCCAGCCAGGCCTCGCACTTCAAGGAGCTGCGGACCTACTACTTCCACAACTGCGTCTACGGGAAGCTGTACGCCACGCCGCAGCTGACGGGCGGCCTCACCGTGCCGGAGCTCACCGCGCAGGTGGGAAGGCATCACAAGCTGGTGATGGTGGGCGACGCGTCCATGGCCCCGTATGAGCTGGGCATCCGCACGGATGCCAATGGCCAGTACCGGCAGGAGGGGCTGGAGGGGCTCACGTGGCTGATGCAACTGGCGCAGCACTTCGAGCGCAACGTGTGGCTCAACCCGGAGCCTCGCGGGTCGTGGCGCACGGGCTCCATCGCGGTCATCGCCAACGTGTTCCCCATGTTCGCCCTCACCGTGGAGGGGCTGGGTGAGGCGGTGAATCACCTGACGCGGGGGAAGACGCCCCGGGGTGCGATGGCGCGGCGGTAATTCCCGGAAAAAGCCCCCCGGTCCCCTGCCCGACCGTCGGTGTGCCTGCCGACGGACGGGCGCGTTTGGTGCGGCGCGGCGGCCCCGGTTACGGCATGGTGCGCCCGCGACGCAGGCTCAGCGCGGGAGGCCGCATGACGACCGAGAAGATCGATACCCAGGCAATCAACACCATCCGCACGCTGTCCATGGACGCGGTGGAGAAGGCCCACTCGGGCCACCCGGGCGCGCCCATGGCGCTGGCGCCCGTGGCCTATCAGCTGTGGCAGCAGGAGCTGCGCTATGACCCGGCCACGCCGAACTGGCCGGACCGCGACCGCTTCATCCTGTCCAACGGACATGCGTCCATGCTGCTCTACAGCCTGCTGCACCTGGCGGGCGTCAAGCGCGTGAAGGACGCGAAGGTCACGGACGTGCCGGCCGTGTCGCTGGACGACATCCGCAACTTCCGCCAGCTGGACTCCGCCACCCCGGGCCACCCGGAGTACCACTGGACCACCGGCGTGGAGACCACCACCGGCCCCCTGGGCGCGGGCGTCTCCAACAGCGTGGGCATGGCCATCGCCAGCAAGTGGCTGGGCAGCCACTTCAACAAGCCGGGCTTCGACCTGTTCACCCATGACGTCTACGCCCTCTGCGGCGACGGCGACATGATGGAGGGCGTGGCGTCCGAGGCCGCGTCGCTCGCGGGCCACCTCCAGCTGCCCAACCTGTGCTGGATCTACGACAGCAACCACATCTCCATCGACGGCAGCACCGACCTGGCCTTCACCGAGGACGTGGGCCGCCGCTTCGAGGGCTACGGCTGGCGCGTGCTCAAGGTCACCGACGCCAACGACCTGGACGCGCTGTCCAAGGCCTACAAGTCCTTCAAGGACGAGCGCGGCAAGCCCACGCTCATCATCGTCAACTCGTTCATCGGCTACGGGTCGCCCAAGAAGCAGGGCTCCGCCAGCGCCCACGGCGAGCCGCTGGGCGCCGACGAAATCAAGGCCACCAAGAAGGCCTACGGCTGGCCCGAGGACGCGCAGTTCCTGGTGCCCGACGGCGTGCGCGAGCGCTTCCAGGAGCGCATGGGTGCGCGCGGCAAGGCGCTGCACGACGCGTGGGCGAAGTCCTTCGCGGACTACCGCAAGCAGCACCCGGAGCTGGCGCGCGAGCTGGACGCGCTCCTCAAGCGCGAGCTGCCGGAGGGCTGGGACAAGGAGCTGCCCGTGTTCCCCGCGGACGCGAAGGGCATGGCCACCCGTGAGTCCGGCGGCAAGGTGCTCAACGCGCTGGCGAAGAACTACCCGTGGCTCGTCGGCGGCTCCGCGGACCTCAACCCGTCCACGAAGACGTACATCGCCGCGTCCACGTCCATGAAGCCGGGCGAGTACTCGGGCCGCAACATCCACTTCGGCGTGCGCGAGCACGCGATGGGCTCCATCATCAACGGCCTCAACCTGAGCCACGTGCGCGGCTACAGCGCCACGTTCCTCATCTTCAGTGACTACGAGCGCCCCGCCATGCGCCTGTCGTCCCTGATGGAGATTCCGTCCATCCACATCTTCACGCACGACTCCATTGGCCTGGGCGAGGACGGACCGACGCACCAGCCGGTGGAGCAGCTGATGTCCCTGCGCGCGGTGCCGGGCAACATCGTGCTGCGCCCCGGTGACGCCAACGAGGTGACGGAGGCGTGGCGCTACATCGCGCAGCAGCAGCACCACCCGGTGGTCCTGGTGCTGTCGCGGCAGCCGGTGCCCACGCTGGACCGCGCGAAGTTCGCGCCGGCGTCCGGCGTGGCAAAGGGCGCGTACACGCTGCTGGAGGCGGAGGGCGGCACGCCGGACGTCATCCTCATCGGCACCGGCACGGAGGTGGCGCTGGTGGTGGAGGCCGCGGAGAAGCTCAAGGCCGAGGGCGTCAAGGCGCGCGTGGTGAGCATGCCGTCGTGGGAGCTGTTCGAGCAGCAGCCCCAGGAGTACCAGGACAGCGTGCTGCCCCCGAACGTGAAGGCTCGCGTGTCCGTGGAGAAGGGCGCGGCGTTCGGCTGGGAGCGCTGGGTGGGGCACACGGGCAGCGTCATCGGCATGCGCAGCTTCGGTGCTTCCGCGCCCATCAAGGCGCTGCAGCAGAAGTTCGGCTTCACCGTGGAGAACGTGGTGAAGGAAGCGCACGCCACCATCGCCAAGGCGAAGAAGCACTGACGGCCCTGTAGAAAATGAAAGGGCCCCGGACCCTCCCCCGAAGGTCCGGGGCACCTCTGGGTTCACCGCCGGGCGACCGGCGGGAACAACCCTGGATGCGTGTGGCTGTTTCCCCCTCGCTTCAAATCCCCCCCAACTTCAAATCCCCCCCAACTTCACTGCACATCAGGCCGCGTAGAACATGGGGCGCGTGCGGGGCGGGTTGCTGACGAACTTCATCTCGTTGATCATCTTCTTGAAGTCCTTCTGGTCGATGCCCGTGGAGCCCTGGGCCTGCGAGCGGGTGGCGTACTTCTCGTAGGTGTCCACCACCTTCTTCGCCTCCGGCGTGAGGCGGTCGTAGTTCTGGCGCGCCCACTTCATCGTGTCGGTGAACTCGGTGCCCGCCGCCTGGCCGTCCAGGTCCCCCGCGCCCTTCTCGATGGCGGCGGTCAGGTCGCTGCCGGAGATCTTCCCCTGCTTGGCGTCCAGGCCCTCCAGCGCGTCGCGCATGGAGCTGTCGTGGAAGGTCTTGAAGCCGTCCATCTTCTTGAACATGGCGTCGGCCTCCTTCTGCGTCATGCCCTCCGGGCCGGCCTTCTTCGCGGCCTGCTGGTAGGTCTTCAGGACCTCCTGGGCCTCGGGCGTGAGGCGGCTCTCGTTCTTGGCGGCCCACTTCTCGAACTCCTTCAGCTCGGAGGTGGAGGAGTGGCCGTCCGTGTCGGAGATGCCGTCCTTGATGGCCTTGGTGAGGTCCTCGCCGGAGATGGGGCCGCTCTGCTTGTCGAGCGCCTCCGTGGCCTTGCGGGCGCTCACGTCACCGGCGCCCACCTTGCGCAGCTCCTTGTTGAGGGCGGCGGTCTCCCTGCCGGTGAGGCCGGTGCGCCCTTCCGCCTGCGCGGCCTGGGCGTGCTTGCGGTAGACGTCCAGCACCTCCTTGGCCTCCGGGGACAGGCGGCTCTCGTTCTTGGAGGCCCACTTCTCGAACTCCTTCAGCTCCGCGCCGGCGGCCTGGCCGTCGTGGTCCGCGGTGCCGCGGGTGATGGCGCGGGCCATGTCCTGGCCGGACACCGTGCCGCCGTGGGTCTTGCTGTCCAGGTGGGCGAGCGCCTTCTTCGCGCCGGCGTCCCCCACGTCGCGCATCTCCGAGAGCATCTTCTTGAAGTCGTCCTGCGGGATGCCGGACTCGCCGCGCGCCTGGGAGAGCGCCGCGTACTTGCTGTAGATGTCCATCACCTGGCGGGCTTCCGGGGTGAGGCGCTCGCGGTTGTTGGCGGCCCAGTCGGAGACGGCGCGGTACTCGCCGGAGGCGGCCTGGCCGTCCAGGTCCCCGACGGCGGCCTCGATGCTGTCCGCGAACTGCTCCGCGCTGATGGGGCCGGAGGTCTGGTTCAGCTTGTTCATCTCCACCATGGCGCCCAGGTCCTTGGGCTGCCAGTTGTCGCGCGACGGGGTGCCCCAGCAGCCGTGGCCGTGCTGGGTGAAGCGGTCACCGTCGCGCTGCTGGGCCTTGAGGTCCGCGAGCTGCGACTTCAGGCCTTCCATCTGCGCCTTCATGTTGTGCAGCGTGGCCTTCACCTCCGCGGCCTGCTTCGCCGGGGACGACGAGCCCTTCAGGACCGCGTGCTCCTTGTGGCCGAGGGCCGGCTTGCCGTGCAGGGAGGTGGTGACGGTGGACTTGATGGTGGTCATTTTTGATCTCCGGGAGGAGCGGCTTCCGTTGCGGAAGCGGTCATGCCGGGACCTATTGCGCGCGTCGTGCCAGCCCCGCCGGGCCGCACACCCCGAAGGATTCCAGGAGGTTACGCGGCGGCGGGGCGAAGGCCGGGGTGGTGACAACAGTCACCAGAGGTGATGACAGTCACCAGCCCCCCCGCCCCGGGGTGGTGACCGGAAGCATCACTTCCGGCGCGCGGGCTCGAGCGCCTTGCGCACGCGCTGCTTGCCGGCGGGGCGGTCCGCGACGTGGACGTAGCCCCGCTTGAGGAAGAACGGGAGCGTGCCCGTGTAGGCCATGCCGTTGCTGATACGCGCTTCGCCCCGGGGCGGTTTCACCGGATAGCCCTCCAGGGTGCGCGGGCCGTCGCGCCGCACCGCGGCCTCCACGGCGGCGAGCAGCGCGGTGGCCACGCCCTGGTTGCGCCAGTCGCGGTGGATGAAGAAGCAGGGCACGGAGGAGACGGCGTCCGCGTCGTCGCACTTGAAGCTGGGCGCGCGGTCCAGGCGTGGGAAGTCGCGGCGCGGGCCGAAGGTGGCCCAGCCCACCGGTTCACCGTCCACGTAGGCGAGGACGCCCTTCGCTGCTCCGCTCGCGACCAGGGCCTTGAAGCGGCGCTTCGCGTCGGGGCCTCGCACGTCGTCGTAGCGCTCGCCTTCCGGGATGCGCCAGTACATGCACCAGCAGCCGCCGCAGGCGCCGTTGGGGCCGAAGAGCTTCTCGAGGTCGGGCCAGAGCTCCGGGGTGAGCTCGACGGTCTTCAGGTCGGGAGGGGCCATGGAGGCGCCCGTTCTAGACGCCGCCGCGCAGCTCTGTCTCGGGTGTGAGCACGCCGTCCCCGGGCGTGAGCAGGAAGGTCAACTTCCCCTGGTGGAAGCCTCGCACCGGGCCCGGTGGCTCCGGGTAGCCCGGCGGCAGGCGCCAGTCCGGAGGCTGGAGCGGCGCGAGGGGAATGGGCTGGCCCTGGCGCAGGGCTCCCACGTCCTGATCCGTGAGGACGCGTGAGGACGTCCAGGGGAGCAGGTCGCGGCCGTGCAGCTCGATGCGAGGGCCGGGGCCGGGGTCCTTCCACGGGCCGATGGCCGTGCGCTTCAGCGCGGAGAGGTGCGCGCCGCAGCCGAGCGCCCTTCCCAGGTCCCTGGCCAGGGAACGGACGTAGTAGCCGCCCCGGCAGGTGAGCTCCAACACGCTGGCCCGGGGCAGGTCGTGCGAGAGCCAGCGCGCGGCGTGCAGGTACACGCGGGACGGGGGCAGGTCCACGGCCTCGCCCCGGTGGGCCTTGCGGTAGGCGGGCTCGCCTCCGAGCTTCTTCGCGCTGGTGGCGGGCGGGACCTGCTCCGTCCAGCCGAGGAACGGTTTCAGAGCAGCGTCGAGGGCTCCGGGCGTGAGCGCGGTCGCGTCTCCCTGGTGCACGGGGCGGCCGTGCAGGTCGCCGGTGTCCAGCTCCGTGCCCCACTCCACCCGGGCCTCGTAGACCTTGGGCGCCGCGTGCAGGTGTTCGAAGAGGTGCGTGGCCGGGCCCACCAGCATCAACAGCAGCCCTTCCGCGAAGGGATCCAACGTCCCGCCGTGGACCAGCGCCGTGCGGCGGCCGGGCCGCGTCGCCTGGGCCTCCTCCTGGAAGGCCCGGACGGTGGCGAAGCTGGTGGCGCCCACGGGCTTGTGCGTGAGGTAGAGGCCGGGCGTCATTCGCCGCTCCCGTCCCGCTTCACCGTCGTCGCGCCCTGCTCCTTCACCAGGTGCACGGGCGCGTTGCCGGAGTGGTCCGAGATGACGCGCGCCAGGGGTTCGGCGTGCGTCGTCACCCAGACCTGGCTGTACTCCGACGCTCGCACGATGAGCCGGCCCAGGGGCTCCAGCAGGTCCGGGTGCAGGCTGGTCTCCGGTTCGTTCAGCGCGAGGAACGGCGGCGGCCTGGGGCTGAGCAGCGCCGCCAGCAGGCACAGGTAGCGCAGCGTCCCGTCCGACAGCTCCGCCGCCGCCATGGGCCGGGACAGGCCGGGCATGTGCAGGAAGAGGCTGAAGCGGCCGTCCTCCGCCCGCACCTCCAGCCTGGCTCCAGGGAAGGCGTCGTCGATGCCCTGCTCCAGGGCGCGCTCGTCGCCAATCTCCCAGACGGTCTGGAGCGCCGCCGCGAGGTCGCGCCCGTCGGACGCGAGCACCGGCGTGCGCACGCCCACCTGCGGGTGCCGGGGCAGCGCGTCCGGGTCGGTGCGGAAGTGGTGGTAGAAGCGCCACGCTCCCAGCGTGCGTTGCACCTCCGACAGCCGGGGGAAGCGGTGCGGTTCGGAGAGCTGATCCATCACCGACTCCGCGCCCCACAGCTCCGTGGGGAACGTGATGCGCTTGCCGTCCGCGTCCCGGATGAAGGCCGTGCGGTCCTTGCGCTCCATCAACACCAGCCGCCGGCCTCCGGAGTGCGCCCAGAGGTGCTCCTCCTTCACCTCCGGATCCAGGGTGAACATCGTCGGCCGCGGCTCCCCGGGCGCGGTGGGCACCACGCCGCATTGCAGCTCGTAGGTGAGGTCGTCCAGGTCCACCGTCACGCGCACGCGCGCCGGCTTCTTCGGGTCGCGCGGGCCGGCCCACAGCACGCTCGGGGTGCCGCCCTCGTCCGCCAGCGTGCGCGCGAGCCGCCCCTCCGCCGCAGCGGCGAGCAGGTACAGCGCGCGGTACAGGTTCGTCTTGCCGCTGCCGTTGGGCCCCACCACCACGGTCACCGGCCCCAGCTCCAGGTGGAGCTGACGCACGGAGCGGTAGCCTGCGATGTCCAGACGGGTGAGGGGCATGACGTGCGCTCAAGCCTACCCGGCCCGGTGTGCTTCGGGGGGCTCGCGCGTCCGCTCCGGGCCGTGGGCTACACTCCCGGGGCTTCGCGTCGGCCGTGGACCGTGAAGCCCCGAACTGGAGCCAGCCATCCCATGACGCCTTCCCTTCGCCTCCTGGGCACGGGCCTGTTCGCCTGCGCCCTGTCCCTGTCCGGCTGTAGCGACAACGACCCTCCCGTGCCGGACGCAGGCACGACGGATCCAAAGCCCGTGGTCGAGCTCACCGACTACGTGGACGCGGTCCCCACCGAGCCCTGCATGGACGCGAGCTACGCGGAGCCGCGCGCGAACTGCGATGACCCGGCCAGCTTCGACCTGAGCGGCTGTGACCTGAAGGCGGTGGGCGCGATTGAGCCCTCCGGCGTCTACCAGGCCATCTTCCGCTACAACGCCACGAGCACGTTCGGCACGGGCTTCCGCCTGGACACCACCCCCAGCTTCCTGGGCAATCCCCTCGTGCGCAACGAGGTGGGCCCCCAGGGGTTCTTCATCACCGGGGAGATCATGAACTCCCTGCTCAGGTTGCAGCGGTACGCGCTCGCGGGCTGCCGCGTGCCGGAGCCCGGCCACCTCACCGGCTGCTTCGTGCGCTGCACCGACGGCGTGCCGGACTACTCCGGCACCTTCCACGCCCAGCGGATGAACCTGTCCCGCGAGGAGCCCACCGGCGCCAGGCCCATGCGCCTCGTCTCCGAGACCGCCGTCCCGGTGGGCGAGTCCGTGGACATCTACGTCACCAAGGGCCACGCCTACGTCGTGTCCGTGCCCCGGAGCCCGGGCAAGGAGCCCGGCGGCCTGAGCGTCTTCAACGTGAGCGACCCGGCCCACCCGGCCTTCGTCACCAGCGTGAGCCTGCCCAACGACAACTACTGGAACGGCGTCTGGGCCAAGGGCGATGCGCTCTACGTCGCCAGCGCCAACTCCGGCGTCATCGTCTACGACATCACCGACCCGGCGAACCCGCAGTACGTGCGCGCGCTGCCCGGCGGCGCCATCAACGTGCACACCGTGTTCGTGGACGGCGACCGGCTGTATGCCATGTCCCCGTCCCCCAACGGGGAGACGCTGCTGTTCGATGTGGCCTCGCCGCTGGAGCCCCAGTTGCTCAGCCGCATCACCGTGCCTCGCGAGGAGGGCGTCGTCAGCTACCCGCACGACGCGTTCGCCTACCAGGACCGGCTCTACGTCAACCACACGCGCACCGGCTACGTCGTCGTGGACGTGAAGCGCCCGGACGTGACGCCCGTGCTGGGCACGTATGCCTTCAACGGCCAGTACAGCCACGCGAACGCGGTGGGCACCATTGGCGGGCGCACCATCGCCTTCGAGGGCGGCGAGCGCTTTGGCGCGCACCTGCGCGTGCTGGACGTCACCGACCCGGCGCACATCCGCCTCATCGGCGAGGTGAAGAAGCGCCCGCAGACGTCCATCCACAACATGGTGCTGAAGGGCACGAAGCTGTACGTGGCCTGGTACCACGAGGGCGTGCGCGTCTTCGACGTGGCGAACCCCGCGCAGCCGAAGGAGGTGGCCGCCTTCGACTCCTTCCAGGAAGCGCACCCGCTCAGCACCGACAGCCTCTACCAGGGGGCCATCGGCATCCGCGTGCCGGGCGACGGGTACGTGTACGTCGTGGACCTGTCGCGCGGGCTGCTGGTGCTGGCGGAGCCGTGACGCGCCGGCGTCACTCCGTTTCGATGCGGTTGCGGCCGTTCTCCTTCGCCCGGTAGAGCCGGGCGTCGGCCGCGCGCAGCAGCTCGTCCAGGGTGGTGCCGTCTTGCGGCGCCACCGCGAGCCCCGCGCTGAAGGTGACGTGGAAGGTCTTGCCCGCGTCGCTCTCGAAGGCCATCCCCGCCAGCTCCTCCGCCGTGCGGGAGAGGATCTCCTTCGCGCTCTCCGCGGATTCGCCCAGCAGCGCGACGACGAACTCCTCGCCGCCCCAGCGGGCGCGCAGGTCCTCGCGGCGGAAGCGCGCCCCCAGGAGGCGGCCCAGCCGCATCAGCACGCGGTCCCCCGCGAGGTGGCCGTGCTGGTCGTTCACCTTCTTGAAGTGGTCCACGTCCAGGAAGCACAGCGCCAGCGGCCTGTCGCCCCGGCGCGCTTCCGACAGGCGCGCGGCCACCGCCTCCACGAAGGGCCGGCGCAGCATCAGGCCGGTGAGCGCGTCGCGCTCCGTGCGCTCGCGCGACAGCCGCGCCCGCTCCAGCCGCGCGTGCACGCGGGCGCGCAGCTCCTCCTTCAGCACGGGCTTGGCCAGGTAGTCATCCGCGCCGGCCTGGAACGCGGCCAGCCGGAACTCCAGCCCCACCTGCGCGGTGATGAGCAGGATGGGCAGCTCCTGCCACTCCGGCGTCAGGCGCAGGATGCGGCACAAATCAAAGCCGCTGGGCCCGGGCATCTGCACGTCCAGCAGCAGCAGGTCCGGGCGGTGCCGCGCGAGCGCGTCCAGCAGGCCGTAGGCGTTCTCCAGCCCCACCACCTCCACCGCGTCGCTCACCAGCACCTGGGAGAGGGCGCGCACCGCCTCCGGGTCGTCATCCACCACCATCACCTTCGCGCGCTCCTGCCTTCGCGCCGTCACCAGCCGCTCCGCCGCGGTGGCGAAGTCCTGCTGGGTGAAGGGCCGGGGCAGGAACAGCGACGCGCCCGCGTGCGCCGCGTGCACGCGCTCCTGGAGCCCCCCGCCCGAGCTGGTGAAGGCCAGCGGCAGGGACTGGTGCCCTCCATGGCGCGCAGCGCGCTCGCGGTGGCCAGCCCCTGCGCGCCCATTTGCAGCAGCGCCCCGTCCACCCACTGCCGCTCCACCGCGGCGCAGGCCTCCTGGGGCGTCCGGGCCGTCACCACCCGCACGCCCTCCCGGTCGCCCATGTGCTTCGCGTCCGCGAGGAGGGCCGCGTCCTCGTCCACGACGAGCAGCGTGCCCATGGCGGCGACGACCGCTTCCTCCGGCTCCGGCTCCGGGGCGAGGACCGGCAGCGACACCCGGTCCTCCAGCGCGCGGCAGCCCGCGTCCACCCGGGCCCAGTCCAGCGTCCCCCCGTCCTTCACCGGCCGGAGCACGTCCTCCAGCGCGCCCGCCGCGATGCTCACGTCGCGGAAGCCGTAGCTGCCCGCGGTGCCGTGCAGCTTGTGCACGACGCCGTAGGCCTCATCCATCGCGGCCGCGTCGCCGTGGCGCCCCTTGCCCAGCAGCGCCTGGAGCGTGGCCAGCCGCTCCGGCAGCTTCGCGCCGTACTCCGCGCTCAGGAGGGCCAGGCTCGCCGCGAAGTCGTCCACGGGCTCCGCGTCCTCGGCCTCGTCCGCCGCGTCCATCGAGCCGAGGGCCTCCGGGGGCGGAGGCGGAGGCTGCGCCACCGCGAAGAGCTGCTCCAGCCACACCGCCAGCTCCTCCGGCCGGTAGGGCTTGTGCACCACGCGCGCCACGCCCAGCTGGCGCGTGAGCAGCTCATGGCTCTTCAGGTCCTTCCAGAAGGCGGACGCGAAGAGCACCGGCAGGTCCGGCTTCGTCTGGCGCAGCTCGCGGATGAAGTCCGCGCCCGTCATGCCCGGCAAGAGGCCGTCCACGATGGCGGCGTCCACCCGCCTGGACTGGAGCACCTCGCGCGCCTCCGCGGCGGTGCGCGCGAGGGTCACCTGGTAGCCCTTCTCCCGCAGGTAGGCGCAGACCAGCGCCTGCAGGTCGCGGTCGTCCTCCAGGAAGAGCAGCGTCTTGTCGTTGCGCGCGGTGCTCATGGCATCGCCTTTCGAGGCTCGGCCGCGGCGTCGCGGCGGGCCAGCAGTCCGTTGAGCAGCTCCCGCACGGAGGCCAGCAGCTCCTCCTCGGAAGCGCGGGCCTTCGTCAGGTGCCGGGTGATGCCCAGCGTGAGCTGGCGCTGGTCCGTGCGCGACAGCTCTCGGCCGGTGAAGACGATGAGCGGCGTGGCGCGGCCCTTGCCCTGGCGCAGGATGTCCACCACCTCGAAGCCGTCCAGCCGGGGCAGCCCCACGTCCAGGACGATGAGGTCCGGGGGCGTGTCCCGCGCGAGCGCCACCGCGCTCTCCCCGTCCGCCGCTTCGATGCACAGCGCGCCCAGCCGTTCGAACTGCGCGCACAGCACCCGGCGCGTGGTGGCGTCGTCGTCCACCACCAGCACGCGCGCCTGGCCCGGCTGGCGCATGGCGTAACGCAGGGTCTTCAGCAACCGCGTTTCCTCCACCGGCGTGGGCAGCCAGTCCACCAGCAGCGCCGTGCCCGCGTCCTTCCCGCCCGCCTGGGAGCGTCCGGCCAGGGCCAGCACGGGCAGGTCGTGCGTGCGCGGCTGTTCCCGCAGGCGGCGCACCCAGTCCAGCACGGGGCCGTCCGGCATCCGCGTGTCCACCACCAGCGCGTCCGGCGGCGCGTGCTCCACCGCCTGCGCGGCCTCCGTGAGCGTGGCGGCGCGCACCACCCGGTAGCCTTCGTGCGACAGCAGGCCGCGCAAGAGCGCGGACAGGTCCGCGTCCGCGGTGACGATGAGCACGTGGTGTCGCGAGTCGTCCGGGGGCAGCGTCACGCCGGCGCCGGGCGCGGGGACGCGCAGGGCCTCCAGGGTGAAGTGGAAGGTGGCGCCCTGGCTGGGCGGGCTGGACACGTCGATGCGGCCGCCGTGCTGCTCCACGATGGCCTGCGAGATGGCCAGCCCCAGGCCGGTGCCGCCCTTGTTGCGGGTGTCGGACGCGTCCAGCTGCTGGAAGCGGCCGAAGAGGCGGGAGAGCTTCTCCTCCGGGATGCCGGAGCCCTGGTCCGTGACGCTGAAGCGCACCCGGCCGTCCGCCGTGAGGCCGGCGGCCACCACCACGGAGGCGCCCTGGGGGGAGAACTTGATGGCGTTGGAGACCAGGTTGGTGAGCACCTGGATGAGCCGGTCGCGGTCGCCCTTCACCTGCGGCGCGCCCTCCACGTCCGAGCGCAGGCGGACGTGCGCGGCCTCCGCCACGCCCTGCACGCCCGCGAGCGTGGCCTCCACCAGGTCCTGCGCCGTCTGCGGCTGGAGCTTCAGCTCCAGCATCCCGGACTCCATCTTCTCCAGGTCCAGGATGTCGTTGATGAGCCGGATGAGCCGTTCGGTGTTGGTGCGCGCGATGCGCACCATGCCCAGCGCCTGCGGGGGCAGCTCCCCCACGATGCCGTTCTCCAGCAGGCCCAGCGAGCCCCGGATGGAGGTGAGCGGCGTGCGCAATTCGTGGCTCACGGTGGAGACGAACTCGTTCTTCATCCGCTCCACGGCCTTGCGCTCCGTGAGGTCGCGCACGAAGACGGTGGTGCGCGGGGGCCGTCCGCGTGCACGCGCGCGAAGGTGAGCTCCGCGGGGAACACGGCGCCGTCCGCGCGCAGGCACGGCGTCTCCACGCGCGCGGCGCCGCTGCCCTGGAGGAG
>NZ_JBKGHJ010000194.1:0-14500 GCF_046520365.1 Corallococcus sp. 4LFB | reverse complement strand
CACCGGCGGCGGCTGCTGGGCCACCCCCTCCACCATCCGCGACACCGTGCCCAGCGAACGCAGCCGGTCGATGGCCCGCGTGCGCGCGATGGTCGTGACCCACGTCTCCAGTCCGCCGCGCGCCGGGTCGAACTCGCGCGCGCGCCGCCACACGTCCAGGAAGGTCTCCTGCAGCACCTCCTCCGCGTCCGCGCGCGTGGGCAACAGCCGCACCGCGATGGCGAACGCCCGCGCCGAACACCGCGCGTAGACACCCCGCATGGCCGCCGCGCTGCCGAGCGCCACCTGCTTCAGCAGGTCGCGGTCGGCCGACAGGTCACTCGCTTGCTGAGCAGCGGGGTCGGTAGGCGCCATGTTCGTCCCGGATACCGCAACCGGCGGGGCGGATCCCAGCTTCAACTATCGGAGGCCGTCCACACAGCACCTCGGGGTGGGCGGCCGCTCCCTCCGTTCCTAACGTTGACAGGCCAACGCGACCGGGCGGCCGCCATCCTCAATCCACCACACCCGCGCATTGCTGCCTGGAGCCACTGACTCGGAGTCCTATAAGGGGCCGCCAGCCGATATGACCGAACGACTCGGAAGCGTGTTCATCGAGAATGTCCAGCCGGAGCTGGACGCGGGGCGCTACGCCATCAAGCGCATCGCAGGGGAGAGCCTCACCGTCCGGGCGGACATCTTCAAGGAGGGCCACGACGTCCTCGTGGCCGTCGCCCGCTGGCGCCAGGTCACCCCCGCCGCCCAGCAGACGGACTGGGCGGAGGTCCCCCTCACCTTCAAGAACAACGACGCCTGGGAAGGCTCCATCCCCCTGGCGAACAACGGCCGCTACGAATTCACGATTGAAGCCTGGCCGGACCTCTTCCGCACCTGGGCGCACGAGCTCAAGCGCAAGGTGGACGCCGGCCGCGATGTGAAGAGCGAGCTCTTGGAGGGCGCCGCGCTGCTGGAGGGCGCCGCCGCGCGCGCGAAGGGCAAGGGCCGCAGAGGACCACCGGGTGCTCGCCGAGGCCGGGGCCCGCCTGCGCACGCCGCCCACGCCGGACCACCTCCTCGTCGCGCTTTCCCCCGACCTGGCGGACGCGGCGTCACGCCACCCGGACCGCACGCTCGCTCGCAAGTACGACAAGGTGCTGGAGGTGTTCGCGGACCGGGAGAAGGCGCGCAACGCCGCCTGGTACGAGTTCTTCCCGCGCTCGGCGAAGCGCGACGGCAAGACGCACGGGACCTTCAAGGACGCGCAGGGCTGGCTGCCGTACGTCCAGAAGCTCGGCTTCGACACCGTCTACCTCCCGCCCATCCACCCCATTGGCCGCACCGCGCGCAAGGGCAGGAACAACAGCCTGCGCGCGGAGCCCGGTGACGTGGGCAGCCCGTGGGCCATTGGCGCCGCGGAGGGCGGCCACAAGGCCGTGCACCCGGAGCTGGGCACGCTGGCGGACTTCCGCGCGTTCGTGGACGCGGCGAAGGCGCACGGCATCGAAGTGGCGCTGGACCTGGCCTTCCAGTGCTCGCCGGACCACCCGTACGTGAAGGAGCATCCGGAGTGGTTCCAGCACCGCCCGGACGGCACCATCAAGACGGCGGAGAACCCGCCCAAGCGCTACGAGGACATCGTCAACTTCGACTGGATGGGCCCCGCGCGGGACGCCCTCTGGAAGGAGCTCAAGTCCGTCGTGCTGCACTGGGTGGACAACGGCGTGCGGACCTTCCGCGTGGACAACCCGCACACCAAGCCCATGCAGTTCTGGCACTGGCTCATCCGCGAGGTGCAGGACCTGCACCCGGACGTGCTCTTCCTGTCGGAGGCCTTCACCCGCCCGAAGGTGATGAAGGCCCTGGGCAAGGTGGGCTTCACCCAGTCGTACACGTACTTCACCTGGCGCCTCTTCAAGGACGAGCTGCGCACGTACCTGGAGGAAATCACCAGCCCGCCCGTGTCGGACTACTTCCGCGGCAACCTCTGGCCCAACACGCCGGACATCCTCCCGGAGAACCTCCAGAACGCGGGCCCCGGCGCCTTCCGCCTGCGCGTGGCGCTGGCCGCCACGCTGTCGTCGGTGTGGGGCATGTACTCCGGCTATGAGCTGTGCGAGGGCCGTCCGGTGCCGGGCAAGGAGGAGTACCTGGACTCGGAGAAGTACCAGCTGGTCGCGTGGGACTGGGACCGGCCGGGCAACATCTCCGGCTGGATTGGCAGGCTCAACGCCGTCCGCAAGGCGCACCCCGCGCTCCAGCAGTACCAGGGCCTGCGCTTCTTCGAGTCCGACAACGACCGCGTCGTCTTCTACGGCAAGCGTTCGCCGGACGGCCTCAGCACGGTGCTGGTGGCGGTGAGCCTGGATCCGTACGCGCCGCAGGAGGCGCTGCTCCACGTGCCCATGGAGTGGCTGGGCGTCAACGCGGAGGAGACCTACCAGGTGCATGAGCTGATGGCCGACCAGCGCTCGCTGTGGCAGGGCCCGGACGTGCAGGTGCGCCTGACGCCCGAACAGCCCGCGGCCATCTGGGCCGTCTACCGCTACCGCCGCACCGAACAGGCGTTCGACTACTTCGAGTGACCCCATCCGAGAGGCGTATGGAACTGGATCCGCTTTGGTACAAAAAAGCGCTCATCTACGAGCTGCACATCCGCGCATTCCACGACTCCAACGGGGACGGCCACGGGGACATCCCGGGCCTGATTGAAAAGCTGCCGTACCTCCAGGACCTGGGCGTGGACTGCCTGTGGCTCCTGCCGCACTACCCGTCGCCGCTGCGCGACGACGGCTACGACATCGCGGACTACTACGGCATCCACCCGGACTACGGCACGCTGGCGGACTTCCAGCGGCTGGTGGAAGAGGCGCACAAGCGCGGGCTGCGCATCATCATCGAGCTGGTCGTCAACCACACCAGCGACCAGCACCCCTGGTTCCAGGAGGCGCGCAGGGACCCCAAGAGCCCCAAGCGCAACTGGTACGTGTGGAGCGACACGGACGAGTCCTACAAGGGCGCGCGCATCATCTTCACCGACACGGAGCGCTCCAACTGGACGTGGGATCCGGTGGCCAAGCAGTACTTCTGGCACCGCTTCTTCAGCCACCAGCCGGACCTGAACTACGACAACCCCGAAGTGCAGGAAGCCATGCTGGACGTCATGCGCTTCTGGCTCAACATGGGCGTGGACGGGTTCCGCTGCGACGCCGTGCCCTACCTCTTCGAGCGCGAGGGCACCAACTGCGAGAACCTCCCGGAGACGCACGCGTTCTTGAAGCGCCTGCGCAAAACCATCGACTCCGAGTACCAGGGCAAGGTGCTGCTCGCGGAAGCCAACCAGTGGCCCGCCGACGTGCGCGTGTACTTCGGCGAGGGCGACGAGTTCCACATGGGCTTCCACTTCCCGGTGATGCCCCGCCTGTTCATGGCGGTGCGCCGCGAGGACCGCACGCCCATCGTCGAAATCATGCAGCAGACGCCGGACATCCCGGAGTCCTGCCAGTGGGCCATCTTCCTGCGCAACCACGACGAGCTGACGCTGGAGATGGTGACGGACGAGGACCGGGACTACATGTACCGGGAGTACGCCACCGACCCGCGCATGCGCATCAACCTGGGCATCCGCCGCCGGCTGGCGCCGCTGATGGACAACGGCCGCCGGCGCATCGAGCTGATGCACAGCCTGCTGTTCACCCTGCCCGGCACGCCGGTCCTCTACTACGGGGACGAGATTGGCATGGGCGACAACATCTACCTGGGCGACCGCAACGGCGTGCGCACGCCCATGCAGTGGACCGGCGACCGCAACGCGGGCTTCAGCCGCGCGGACTACGCGCGCCTCTTCGCGCCCGTCATCGCGGACCCCGTCTACGGCTACCAGTCCATCAACGTGGAGGCCCAGGAGCGGCAGAAGTCCAGCCTGCTCCAGTGGGTGAAGCGGATGATCCGCATCCGCCAGCGCTACCCGGTGTTCGCCATGGGCACCCTGCGCTTCCTCACCACGGAGAACCGCAAGGTGCTGGCCTTCGTGCGCGAGTGGGAGGGCCAGACGGTGCTCGTCGTGTGCAACCTGTCGCGCTTCGCGCAGCCGGGCGTGCTGGACCTGCGCGAGTTCGTAGGAAGCATCCCCGTGGAGTTGATTGGAGAGACCGCGTTCCCCCGCATCAGCGACCTGCCCTATCAGCTGTCGATGGGGCCCTACATGTTCCTGTGGTTCCGGTTGGACAAGCCGCTGCAGGCGAAGGAGTAACCCCGCGTGACCCCCCTGGACCTGACCAAGCTGCCAGACTTCCTCAGAGCCCAACGTTGGTTCGCCGGCAAGGCGTGGCCCATCAAGAGCGTCAGCGTGGCGGACCACGTGACCATGGAGCTGGGCACGTGTTCCTTCACCCTGGCCATCATCGAAGTCGCCTATGAGCTGGGCCAGCCGGAGCGCTACCAGCTCCAGGCCCGGCAGACGCCGGAGGGGCTGACCAGCGCCCTGGAGGACGACGACTGCGTGCGCGCCGTCTTCAACCTGGCCCGCGAGGGCCGGGTGGTGTCGTCCGGCTCCGGCCGCGTCGTGGGGGAGTGGATCGCCTCCACCGACAGCGGCGTAGCGCTGCCGGAGCCCCTCAGCGTGCGCCGGCTCAACGTGGAGCAGAGCAACACGTCGCTGGTGCTGGGCGAGCGGGTCATCATCAAGGTCATCCGCAAGCTGGAGGCCGGCGTGAACCCCGAATACGAGGTGGGCCGCTTCCTCGCGACGAAGACGGACTTCCGCGCGACGCCGCAGCTGGTGGGCGCGCTGAACCTGGAGGGGCCCGCGGGCGCGACGCTCGCGGTGGCGCACCGCTTCGTGCCGGACGCCGTGGACGGCTGGAAGTACTCGCTGGAGCGGCTGCGCCAGGAGAAGGCGCTGAGCGAGCGCTTCCTCGGGGAGATGCGGGAGCTGGGCGCGCGCCTGGGCGAACTGCACAAGGCCTTCGCCTCCGCGGGGCCGGACGACCTGGCGTTCTCCCCGGAGCCGCTGCTCCAGGAGGACCTGCAGCGCTGGAGCGCGTCCATCGTGGGCGAACTGGGCGTGACGCTGGCGGACGCCGGGCGGCTGCACGCGGACCTGGAGGGCCGGCGCGAGGGGCTCATCGCGTACGCGAAGCGGCTGGCGCAGGTGGCGCCCTCCGGCCAGAAGATCCGCATCCACGGCGACCTGCACCTGGGCCAGGTGCTGCGCTCGCAGAACCAGTGGCTCTTCTTCGACTTCGAGGGCGAGCCGTCCCGCTCCTTCACCGCGCGCCGGGAGAAGTACAGCGCGCTGCGCGACGTGGCGGGGATGCTGCGCTCCTTCGACTACGCGGAGGCCACGGTGGCGCTGGAGGGCGGCCAGCCGCGCGGGCGCGTGGGCCCCACCCGCGACGCGTTCCTGGAGGGCTACCGCCAGGCGACGCGCGGGGCGCCCTTCCTGCCCGACAGTGACGAAGCCTTCGACGTGATGCTGCGCGCCTTCGAGCTGGAGAAGCTGTTGTACGAGGTGCGCTACGAACTCGCCAACCGGCCGGACTGGGTGCGCATCCCCGTCGAGGCCCTGTTGCGGATGGAGGATGCCCAGTGAGGAAGCCGGCGGACAGAGCACAGGTGGACGCGGAGCTGCAACGCGTGGTGGAGCTGCGCCACCCGGAACCCCACTCCATGCTGGGCGTGCATCCGGACGGCGACGCGGTGGTGGTGCGCGCCTACCGCCCGGAGGCCGTGGCCATCCACGTCCTGCCGGAGTTCGGGGGCAAGGTGCCCATGGTGCACCGCACCGGCGGCGTCTTCGAGGCGCGCATCAACGGCCGCACGGAGCCCTTCGGCTACCTGCTGGAGGTGGAGTACCCGGGCAAGAAGGTCTTCACGCTGCGCGACCCGTACAGCTTCCTGCCCACCATCGGGGAGATGGACCTGTACTTCGCCGGCGAGGGCCGCCACGAGCGGCTCTGGGAGCGCATGGGCGCGCACCTCCTCCACCACAACGGCGTGAAGGGCACGTCGTTCGCCGTGTGGGCGCCCACCGCCCGGGGCGTGTCCGTGGTGGGCGACTTCAACGGCTGGGACGGGCGCCTGCACGCCATGCGGCGCATGGGCTCCTCCGGCATCTGGGAGCTGTTCGTCCCGGAGGTCGGCGAGGGCACCCGCTACAAGTTCGAAATCAGGCCTGGCCACGGCGAGGGCGCGCTGCTCAAGGCGGACCCCTTCGCCTTCCGCACGGAGACGCCGCCCGCCACCGCGTCGGTGGTGCATGACCTGCAGCGCTACGCGTGGGGCGACAGCGCGTGGCTGGAGGCGCGGGAGAAGCACGTGGACGCGGCCCACCACCCGTGGAGCGTCTACGAGGTGCACCTGGGCAGCTGGCGCCGCGTGGTGGAGGACGGCGACCGGCCCATGACGTACCGCGAGCTGGCGCCGGAGCTGTCGCGCTACGTGAAGGAGACGGGCTTCACGCACGTGGAGCTCTTGCCCGTGTCGGAGCACCCCTACGGCGGCTCCTGGGGCTACCAGGTGGGCGGCTACTACGCGCCCACGTCGCGCTTCGGGCACCCGGACGACTTCCGCTACCTGGTGGACTACCTGCACCAGGAGGGCATCGGCATCATCGTGGACTGGGTGCCGGGCCACTTCCCGCGCGACAGCCACGCGCTGGGCAACTTCGACGGCACGTCCCTCTACGAGCACGCGGACCCGCGCAAGGGCGCGCAGCCGGACTGGGGCACGCTCGTCTTCAACTTCGGCCGTAACGAGGTGCGCAACTTCCTCATCGCCAACGCGCTGTTCTGGCTGGAGGAGTACCACATCGACGGGCTGCGCGTGGACGCCGTGGCCTCCATGCTCTACCTGGACTACAGCCGCAAGCAGGGCGAGTGGATCCCCAACCGCTGGGGCGGCCGCGAGAACGAGGAGGCCATCCAGTTCCTGCGCGAGCTCAACGACACCATCCGCCGCAAGCACCCGGGCGTGGTGGTCATCGCGGAGGAGTCCACCGCGTGGCCCAAGGTGTCCCAGCCCGTCAGCGAGGGCGGCCTGGGCTTCCACTTCAAGTGGAACATGGGCTGGATGCACGACACGCTGTCGTACTTCTCCAAGGACGCCGTCTACCGGCAGTACCACCACAACCAGCTCACCTTCGGCCTGCTGTACGCGTTCAGCGAGCACTTCATGCTGCCGCTGAGCCACGACGAGGTGGTGCACGGCAAGGGCAGCCTCTACGGGCGCATGCCGGGCGATGAATGGCAGAAGCGCGCCAACCTGCGCGCGCTGTTCGCGTGGATGTGGGCCCACCCGGGCAAGAAGCTGCTCTTCATGGGCGGCGAGTTCGGCCAGCCGGCGGAGTGGAACCACGACAAGAGCCTGGACTGGCACCTGCTCCACGACCCGGGCCACAAGGGCATCCAGAAGCTGGTGGGCGACCTGAACCGCATCTACCGCGACCTGCCCGCGCTCTACGACTCCGACAGCGAGCCGGTGGGCTTCCAGTGGCTGCAGCCGGACGCCTCCGCGGCGAACGTGCTGGCCTTCGTGCGCCGCTCGCGCACGCCCGGACGTCACGTCGTCTGCGTGGCCAACATGTCGCCGGTGCCGCGCGAGGACTACCGCGTGGGCTTCCCGCTCCACGGCCGTTACGTGGAGCTGGTCAACACCGACGCCGGGGAGTACGGCGGCAGCGGCCTGGGCAACCGGGGCCAGGTGCACACGGAGGCGACGGGCTGGGACGGCCAGCCGGCGTCCGCGGCGCTCACCCTGCCCCCGCTGTCGGTGGTGTGGTTCACGCCGGGGTAGCGCCCCGGCCTCACCGGAAGGACCTCGGGCATGGCGGCGAAGCGGAAGCTGGGAGCGACGGGCCTGGAGGTGTTCCCGCTGTGTCTGGGCGGGAACGTCTTCGGCTGGACGGCGGACGAGGCGACCTCGTTCGCCGTGCTCGACGCCTTCGTGGAGGGCGGCGGCGACTTCGTGGACACCGCGGACGTGTACTCGCGGTGGGTCCCCGGCCACGTGGGCGGCGAGTCGGAGACGGTGCTGGGGAAGTGGCTTGCCTCGCGCAAGGCGAAGGACCGCCTGGTGGTGGCCACGAAGGTCGGCGCGGAGACGGCGCTGGGCAAGGGCCTCACGCGCGAGCACATCGAGGCGAGCGTGGACGCGTCCCTGCGCCGCCTGGGCGTGGAGCGCATCGACCTGTACTACGCGCACTACGACGACCCGAACACGCCCCTGGAGGAGACGCTCCGCGCCTTCGACGCGCTGGTGAAGGCGGGCAAGGTGAAGGCGCTGGGCCTGAGCAACCACTCCGCCGAGCGCGCGCAGGAGGCGCTGGACACGCAGCAGCGGCTGGGGCTCGCGCGCTACCAGGTGCTTCAACCGGAGTACAACCTGGTGGAGCGCTCGAAGTTCGAGGGCGCGCTTCAGCAGGTGTGTGAGCGGGAGGGCCTCGCCGTGGCGCCCTACTTCGGACTGGCCGCGGGCTTCCTCACCGGCAAGTACCAGGAGGGGCAGCCGGCGCCGGCCTCACCGCGCGCGGGCAACGTGCTCAAGAAGTACGGCAACGCGAAGGGCTGGGGCGTCGTCGCCGCGCTGAAGAAGGTGGCGGAGCGCCGGGGGGCCACACCGTCGCAGGTGGCGCTCGCGTGGCTGACGACACGGCCCACGGTGGAGGCGCCCATCGCCAGCGCCACGTCCGTTGCGCAGGTGAAGGAGCTGCTCGGGGCCTTCTCCCTGAAGCTGGACGCGGACGATCTGCGGGAGCTGGACAGCGCGTCTATGTTTCATCCGTGACGAGCACGGTCTTCAGCTGCGCCAGGACGGGCTCCGGCACGTCGATGAAGGACAGGCCGACCTCGAAGCGGGCCACGGCGTCCTTGGGGAGCTTGATGACCCAGACGATGCGCGCCGTGCATTCCAGCGAGCTGCCGTCCGGAAGGAACAACTCCAGATCCAACCGCGAGCCCACGTCCTGCGGCTCGTCGGAGTAGATGCGCGCGCCCCCGAGGCTGACGTCGAGCACCTGCTTCTTGTCGCCCACCTTCATTCGCGCGGGACGCGAGTAGAGGGGCGCGTGGATCCTTGGGAAGGCGCGGCGATCAATGTGAGAGGTCATCTGGAGTGTCACGATCTGCCATTCTAGCGTGACTGTCACGAAAGGGCATATCGCCCTCCCAGGCGAAGAGGAGAACCGTGGGGCCGGACGACCTCCACGGTGGGTTCGGCTCCACCCTACCCCTGAGGGCTGCCCAGCGCCTCGAGCCCCGGCGCATCCCGCGCCAGCTCGTCGCAGATGAGCGCCTGGATGCGGAAGGCCAGCCGTGCCTCCTGGACCACCTCCTGGGCCTCGCCCTCCGTCAGCGGCACCTCGTCCAGGCGGGCCGTCAGCCGCGCCTGGAAGGCGGGCAGCTCTCCGGCGGACACCGCGTTGTAGAAGGCCATGCCCCGGCCGTTCTCCAGCTCGAACGCGCGAGCGACGAGCCCGGAGCGCTGGGGCGCGGTGAAGAGGTCCTGCACGCAGCGCGCCCAGGCATGGGCGAGGAGCAGGTGCGGGGCCTCCGCCGCCACCTCGTGGATGCGCTCGGCGTGCAGCCGCGTCCGCGCGCAGGCGAAGGGCTTCGTGCGCGTGTCGCCGCAGAACCCGTCCAGGTCCGCCACCAGCGCGGAGGCCCGCCGCAGCTCCGGCAGCCGCAGCACCCGCGTGAGGGGGCCGTCCTGCAGCGCCGGCAGCACGGACTCCAGCGCCTCGTAGACGACGTGCAGCTGGCGCAGGTGGTTCACGTAGTGGCGGGCCCGCACGAACTGGCCGTAGACGCCGCCGCTCCACGCGCCGTGGAAGAGCGCCTCCAGGAAGGGGGACTGCTCCGCCTGGCGCCGCACCATCCCCGTCCCCTCCTCCAGCCGCGACGACAGCCGCTGCGTGGACGGGAGGTCCCCGGAGGCCGCGGACGGCAGGCGCCGGTCCCTCGCGGAGCGCCCGAAGCCGCCCCAGCGGAGGGTGCCCCGGAGGCTCACTGCTTCCACCCGCCGCCAGGCGCCCCGTGGGCGGCGGTGGCGGCCTGAGGCTCGGACGCCCCGGCTTCGTGCGCGGGCGGCGCCTCCAGCTGCTGGATGGCCTCCACCAGGGTGTGGCCCAGCGCGCGCAGGACGTCCTCCTCCAGGCGAAGCGTGACCGGCCCCACCGCCAGGTGGATGTGCCCACAGCTGCACCGCGTCACCTCCGCGCACGGGCCTCGCGCCAGCACCGCCCTGCAGCATCCCTGACCGAGCATCGCGACCTCCTTTTGATTTTGATTATCGAAATCAACTTCATGAGGCCACAACGCGCCTCCGCCGTCAAGCCCGGTCCACGCCGTTCTGATCCGGAGGCCTCAAACACAGACATGAGACATCAAATAAAAGACAAGCAAGCATCAAATACAATCAATAACTGTCTTTGATTGTTTCAATGTTTCACGCTCCAACCTCCCACTGTCCTTCCGTTCATGTAGGCATGGGGCCTTGTTTGCCCGGAGGAAATGGCTGAAGGTTTGTTCAGGTCTGTTCAGGGGGCTCCGGAGCGGCGGAAGAAATGGCTGAAGGTTTGTTCAGGTTTCGTTCAGTGGATTCAGGGTCGGCAACTTGTCGTCTTCCCTCCGGGCTCCCGGTCAGGAAAATGGGACCATGCGGCTACCGCTCTTGCTGACGACCTTCCTGGGGCTGATGTCCTTGCAGTCGGGCTGCCGTACCGACTCTCCCGTCCCCTTCCCCACTCCCCAGGACGCGGGCACGGTGGACGCGGGCATCGCCGACGCGGGCCTGTCCCCGGACGCCGGCCAGCCTCCCGAGTGGACGCTCCAGAGCACGGAGGTCCAGGTTCCGGAGGGAATGCGGGGCGCGCCGTTCGACGTGCCGCGCTTCCTGAACATCCCATCAGGGATGATGGTGTCGGTCTGGGCGCGAGTGCCGGGGGCGCGCTTCATCGCGTTCTCGCCGGAGGGCACGCTGCTCGTCTCCGTGCCCGGCCAGGGCAAGGTGATGCAGGTGCGTCCCCGCTCGGGCCAGGCGCCGGAGGTGACGCAGTGGGCGGGCGGCCTGGGCCGGCCCCACGACATCGTCTTCCACGAGCGCGACGGCCAGGTGTGGGTCTTCCTGTCGGAGAAGGACCGCGTCACGCGCTCGCGCTGGATGGCCGGTGAGACGACGCGCGGCGCGGCGGAGACCGTCATCTCCGGGCTGCCGGACGCGTCCCTGCCGGAGCTGCACGGCACCTACGGCCACGAACTGAAGAACCTCGCGGTGGACTCCCAGCACCGCGTGTACGTGGCCATCGCGTCCACCTGCAACGTGTGCCTGAGCGACACCACCAGCGACCCGCTGCGCGGCGCCATCTACCGGTGGGACTGGAGCGGCGGCTCGCGCGAGCTGTTCGCGCGGGGCCTGCGCAACGCGGAGGGGCTGGCGTGGGAGCCGGGCACCGACACGCTGTGGGTCGCGGTCAACAACCGCGACAACACGCCCTACCCGTTCGATGACGGCACCGGCCAGTACGGCAAGGTGATTCCGGAGTACGTGGACAACCACCCGCCGGAGGCCCTCACCTCCGTGCGCCAGGGCGGCCACTACGGCTGGCCCTTCTGCAACCCCAACCCGGACACGGCCAGCGGCCTGAAGCAGATGCCCCTGGACCGCGACTACGACATGAACCGGGACGGCTCCAACGCGGACTGCGCGGCGTTGGACAGGACGGACCAGGGCATCCAGGCGCACTCGGCGCCCCTGGGCCTGACGTTCTTCGACAACGCGGAGCTCAACCCGGCCTGGAAGCGCGGGGCGCTCGTCGCCTACCACGGCTCGTGGAACCGCACCGTGCGGACCGGCTACAAGGTCACCGTCTTCCCGTGGGACCCGGACACGCACCAGCCCACGGGCGAGGTGGACGTCGTCACCGGCTTCGTGAACCCGGACCAGAGCGTGTGGGGCCGTCCGGTGGACGTGGCCCTGGCCCCGGGCCGGGCGTTCATCGTCAGCGACGACCAGGCCGGGGCGCTCTACCGCATCGCGCCCCTCACCCTGCCGTAGGCCGTCAGCGCGGCTCGCCGAGCGCCAGCTTCTCCACGTAGTCCGCGGGCAGCCCGGCGCTCCTCGCGCCGCGCACCAGCGCCTCCACGAAGCGCGGGCTCACCGGCCCGTCCGACGACGCGCGGCGCGGGTGGGTCACGAACGCGGTGGCCTCCACCTCCTGGCCCTCCACGCGCACGCGCACCGTGCGCTCCACGCACATGCTGGTGACGAAGCCCTCCTTGTGCTGGACGATGGGCCAGTCCTTGCCCGGGATTTCAAAGAGCCGGCCGTACACCCGCGCGCCCGGCGCGTCCGTGAGGCCCGCCACCCGGCCGCCCCACCAGCGCGAGGGGAAGTCGTAGACGAGGTCCACGTCCAGCGCCTCGGCGAGCCGGCCCTCCGGCAGCTCGAAGAAGCCGTAGCTGTGCTGGTGCTTCCACTCGTCGAAGGCGGCCCGGTCCAGGATGGTCGAGTACGCGAAGTAGCGCCGGGGGGCGCTCGCGTCCGCCTGCTCGCGCGCCTTCATCACCTGGTCGTAGTGCGAATCCATGCGTGTGCCCTCGTCTTGCCTACCGCTCGCCCTTGCGCGCGAGGCGCCGTCGCGGAACGCGCCGAGCACCCCTCCCACGTCCAGGCGGGACGTCTTGATGAACAGCCGCAGCGCGCGCTCCACGTGCTCGGCCAGGACGGCCATGCGCTCCAGCTTCCGCAGCTTCTCCGGCTGCACGCCGCCCGCGACCTCCGCCAGCCGGCGCGCCTCGGACAGGTCCGCGCGGATGCGGGTGACGAAGGCCGCCTCGCGCTCCTCCACCACGTGCGTCACCATCCGCACCAGGTCCGTCTCCGCCGCGTAGCGCCACACCGTGTCCTGCGGCACGCGCACCCGCTGCACCACGCCCCAGTGCTCCAGGTCGCGCAGCAGCATGGACACGCCGCCCTTGGACAGCTCCAGCTCGCGTTCAATCTCACCGGCGGTCAGCGGCTCACCGCGCAGGTACAGCAGGCCCCACACCCGGCCCTGGTTGCGCTTGAAGCCCCAGAACTCGATGACGTTGCCCACCGCCTCCACCGCGATGGCCTCCCATGGCGCCAGCCGTCCGTGCTCCGGCGGCGCGAGGGTCTTCTGGCTCCCGGGTTCCCCCCCCGTCCACAGGTAGCCCTTCATGCAGCGCGCCCTTTCACCTGCTGCGCGATGCCCTCCGACAGCCGGTGCGCCCAGCTCATCAGCTCCGCGCCCGCGGCGTCGCTGGCGAAGGGCCCCAGCTTGTCGAGCGCCGCGCCGATCTCCGCGTTCATCATGTCCATGGACGCCTCCACCGCGCCGGTGGCCTCGATGGCGGCGCCAATCTCCCGGGTGCGCTCCGGGGTGATGACGGAGAACGCCCACGCGTCCTTGAGCTTGCGGCGCAGGGACTCATCCCGCGACACCGCCAGCAGGATGGGCAGCGACGGCGTGCGCGAGTGCACGTCCGCGTACCGGGGCTTGCCCACGTCCGTGCCCAGGATGTCGCGGATGTCGTCGGCGATCTGGAACGCCACGCCCAGGTGCCGGCCGAAGGCGTCGAAGCGCTCCATCGCCTCCGGCTGGTCCGCCAGCGTCGCGGCCGCCTTGCCGCACCAGCCGAACAGCGACCCCGTCTTGCCCTCGGCGATGTAGCGCAGCCGCGTGAGCGGCAGGTTCAGGTCGCCGCGCGCCTCCACCTCCGCGATGGCCGCGCGGGTCATCTCCGTGACGATGGCCAGGCCGCCCTGCACCAGGCGCGCGTCCAGCATGGACAGCCGCGAGAGCGCCGTGGACAGGATGAGGTCGCCGCTCATCACCGCCACGATGTTGCCCCAGCGCGCGTTCACCGTCGGGCGGCCCCGGCGGAACATGCCCGCGTCCACCACGTCGTCATGCAGCAGGCTGGCCGAGTGGATCATCTCCGCCGCCACGCCCACGTCCACCAGCCGCGCGGCCGGCACGCCCACCACGCCGCCGAACAGGCGGACGAGCATGGGGCGCGCCCGCTTGCCCCCCGCACCCAGGCACAGGTGGCGGGCCGCGTCCATCAGCGTATCGCCCTTCACGTCCGGCCCGACGTCGCCATCCGCGAGCAATTCGGTCAGCCGCTGCTCCACCTGCCCCAGAAACTCCGTCAGCTCGTGAGCGACATCCATGTGCGCGGTCTCCTTCCGGGTCGTTCATATAGTTCAAGACCGCGTGAACTGCACCTGAATCCCTCCTGCCCACCAGGCAGGCGGACAGTGCGTCGATAGCGGCGGATGAGGCCGGCAGGTGGGCGGCCGTGCGCGAGCGACTGCTTGGGGGTCCGATTGAGGGGGAATGCGCGGCCATGGGAAACGAAGCCCAGTGTCCGCCGCCCTCCGCCGCCGCCTCGTCCAGAGCTTCGCTTCCCTCGCCACCGGCGTCCCCCTCTTCCGCCCTGGCGCCTCGCTGCCCGGCGCGTCCGCGCCCCTGCTGGGGCCCCCCCGCCCCTGGACGGCCGCC
>NZ_JBKGHJ010000193.1:0-14561 GCF_046520365.1 Corallococcus sp. 4LFB | reverse complement strand
CCACGGGCCCGGGGACCGCGCTGGCGCTGCCGCCCGGGGCGCTGGCGCACGGGCTGCTGCCCCTCCATCGTGGCGACGGTGCGGTGGGACGCGGCGGAGGACGCGCGGCTCGTCATGCGCGCGAGCGCCACGGGCTTCGCGTGCGAGGTGGCGGGCGCGGCCGGCTTCTCCAAGCGCATGCACTGGTCGGTGCTGGACCGCTCCGTGTGGACGCTGCTCTTCATGGCCGCGCAGTACCTGGAGCGCGGCGTGAAGGACCGGCTGAAGGACCTGCTGCGGGAGACGTTCCTGCTGGCGCCGCCGCGCTTCGACGAGTCCCTGGGCATGTTCGAGCGCATCGGCGCCATCCGCTACGCGATGGAGCAGCGCGGAGAAGAGCTCTTCCCCCTGGGCCTCATGGCGCTGCCCACCTGGATGCCCGGCTGGCTGCGCGAGCAGGTGGAGCACGAGCCCGTGCCGCCGGCGCTGCTCCTGCGCCACGACGCCGTGCCCCGCAGCTTCCTCGCGCGCTTCGTGACGCTGGCGGGCTTCGCGTCCGGCACGCTGTCCGTGGACGTGACGGAGACGACGCCGCTGTCCCAGGGCGGACGGCTGGGCTTCAGCGGCTTCCGCTTCGCGTTCGCGCGCGCGGACGGCACGCCGGTGGCGCAGGAGCAGCTGGGCCATGGCCAGAAGCGGCTCTTGTCCTTCCTCTACTACCTGGACGTGCACGAGGCCTTCGTCATCGCGGACGAGCTGGCGGACGGCCTGCATCCGGACCTGGTGCGCGCGTGCGTGCACGACGTGGGGGAGCGGCAGGCCTTCGTCACCAGCCAGAGCCCGCTCGTCTTCGAACACCTGACGTTCGCGCACGCGGAGCAGCTGCGCACGTCGTTGGTCCGCTGCGAGGCGGGCGGTGGACCCGGCGGCTGGCGGTGGACGCAGCCGACGGTGGAGCAGGCCGCGCGGTGGTTCGACGCGTACCGCGCGGGCTCCGTGCCGCTGGGCGCGGTGCTGCGCGCCCAGGGCTTCGGGTGAGGCTCAGGGGGCCGTCAGCCCCTTGAAGAGGAAGCCATCGTCGAACCCGCACGACGCGTAGGTCGTCCCGCACAGGTTCAGGGTGCCGGAGAAGGTCCCCACCCCCGCGAACTCGCCCTGCTTGTTCACCGTCATGTCCCGGAAGTACGGGCGGCCCGTGGAGGCGTACGTGCGCCGCCACTGCTGCTGTCCCTGGATGCGCTCCAGCCTCGCGGTGAAGAGCGTGTAGCCGGAGGGCGAGTCGGGCTCGGTGGCGGCGCCGCCCACCACCACGCTGTCGTCCTCGGCCATGGCCACCGCGCCGACGGGCTGCGGGTAGCCGCGCGCCCAGCGCTCCTCGCCGGCCCGGGTCCACGCGACGAGGAAGCCCCCGTTGGCCGTGGAGGGCTTGGGGACGCACTGTCCCGCGAACGTGAAGGCGTCGTTGACCTGGCCGCCCATCACCACGCGGTTGCCGTGCACGGCGATGCCGAGCCCACCGCCGGAGGCGCCGTCCAGCGCCCGCGTCCAGGCCACCGTGCCCGTGGGGCCCACCTTCCAGACCTGGGGGTCGGGGTACTGGATGCCCGCGAAGTAGAAGGCATCCGCTTCATCCACCGCGACGCTGGTGCCGCCGCTCAGGTTCCGCTGCTCCCGCACGGTCCACAGCGGCGTGCCGGCGGCGTTGAACTTCGTGAGGAACGCGGTCTGCACGTCCGTCACCTGTGAGGAGTTGGGGCCCAGGCCGAAGTCCACCGTGAGGTAGGCACTCCCCGTCAGCGCGATGGCGTCCTGCGAGTCGGTGACGAGGTCCCGCGGGTTGACGTTGCCGGTGAAGTGGCGGGCCCATTGGAACTGTCCCCTCTTGTTCAGCTTCAGGAGGAAGGCCCCCCTGGGCTGCTCGCCCGCGCCCAGGTCGACGGGCTGGTACGCGGTCCCCGCGATGAGGACATTGCGTTCCCGGTCCACCGTGAGCGCCTGCGCGGCGACCGTGGTCGACTGGCCCGGCTGCGGCAGGCCCTCGAAGGTCCGGGTCCACAGCAGCGCGCCGGCCGTCGTGTACTTCGCCACCGCGAGGCCCGTCTGGTCCGTGTTGCCCGAGCCGATGGTGCCTCCGCCCAGGTCCACGCTGCCCTGGTACTGGAAGAGCATCAGGAGGTTGCCGTCCCGGTCGAACGACACCGCCACCGCCGCGTCCGGCCGGGCGCTGCCCAGGTGCTTCACCCAGACGAAGTCACCCCCCGCGAGCTCCGCCGCCTGCGTCCGCGGGGAGGCCTCGGGCGCCTCCACGGGGCCGCACCCCCCGAGCGCCGCGGCCACCACGACGCCCCAGAGCCGCCGCCCACCCCTCCACCCGCGTGTCATTCCCATGTGTACCCTCCCCATGTGTACCCTCCCCGTGTCCCGAACACAGACAGACCGAGTTAGGAACCACCGGGACCCGGGGACACTGCCCCGGAGGGCAGCGTGGGTTTGACGTTTGAACAGTCGTCAGCGGCCGGAGAGCAGCTCCGTGCTGAAGGAGAAGCCGCCCAGCAGGTAGGGCATGGCGTTCACGCGGTTCTCATGTTTGAGGTACCAGCCGGCGATGAGCAGCACGGTGGGCCGGGTCATGAGGCTGCCCGGCTTCGTGTCAAAGGCATACGCGACGATGGGGCCCACGCGGACGTGCTGGTTGGTGGGCAGGCTGCGCCCGGGCAGCGGCTCCACCGCGGAGGTGTCTTCGTCGTAGCGGGGCCACACCGCGGACAGCCGGGCGCCCAGCGTCCACTGTCCGGCCAGCCAGAGCAGGTCCGTGTCGTTGGCCAGCACCCAGCCCTTGCCGGGCACCAGCGTGTCCAGCGTGGGGTCGTAGAACGTGCCGCGCGTCCCGCCGTCGCGCAGCGACACGTTCCAGTACTCGATGGCCAGCTTCGTGCGCAGCGCCACGGACTTCACCTTCGCCTGGAGCGTGGGCTCCACGAAGAAGTGGTGCCCGGAGGTGCCGTAGGCCGCGTCGTTGGTCGCGTTGCGCAGGTCGTCGTCGTAGGGCTGGAAGGAGTCCGGGTACGACTGGATGCTGCCGAAGGTGCCGAAGTACTGGATGTATTCGTAGCCGGCGCGGAGGTTGAACATCGCCACGGGCTGCAGCTCCACCACGGGCCCCAGCTTGAAGAACGCGGGGCTCAGCTTGAGGCTCGCGGCGGCGCTGGCGTACGTGTCGCGCAGGAGCAGGGAGGGGCTGTCGAAGAGGCGCTTCTGGTAGACGAGCCGGTTCTGCGACTCCAGCCCCAGCGGGTTGTAGCGGACCACGTTGAGCGTGGTGAAGAAGACGCGGCGCTCGGGCAGGGATGGCTGCACCGGGGGCGGCACGTCCTCCGTGACGGGGGGCTGGGGCTGCTGCGCGGCCCCGGGCGTGCCCAGGCCCAGCAGGGCGAGCAGCGCGGCGCGCGTGAGCCCCTTCGACAGGGACGGGGAGCGGACAGACGTCGGGCGCTGCGGGTACACGTTCGCGGGCATGCTTCCTCTCGGCGGGAGTCCGCGAAGAAGGGCCCCCGGGCAAGGGCCCCGCGTCGCGGGCAGCGCGAGCGTCGTGCACCTGACGCACGCGCTTCAAGACGCACCAGGACGAAGCCCGCCGTGACACCCGGCGTCACCGGAAGTCTCAGGGCGCGGGCCGGCGTTCAGAACGTGAGCTGGAAGCGGGACAGGAGGGCGTTCTGCTGTCATCGGTGCTGGCGTCGGTGCTGGCGCCGTCGGGGTCGCCGTTCACCACCGCCAGCGAGTACTGCCACCGGCCGCCTCCGCCCTCGCCGTGCGGCTCCAGGCCCTCGTCGCGGTGGGGGACCCGGTCCACCGTGAGCGAGCGCTCCCCCGGACGGAAATCGAGGTATGCGTCCTGGAGGATGGACTGCCCGTTGCCGAAGTCCGGCCTGAGGCGGAAGTGGACGAAGCCGAAGCGTCCCCTCCGGGATGGGGCGCATGCGCCGCACGATGAACGTGTTGGTGCCGGTGCGGTCCGTGTCCGCCAGGTAGAAGCGCCCGTCACCCTGGAGCTGCCCGCGCAGCTTGAGCACGAAGGCCTTGTCCGCGGACGACAGCGTGAAGCCTTCTTCCGACACCTGGACGACCGGCGGCTCCTCGGCCTGGGCCCGCGCCCGGGTCGAAGCGAGCCGCAGGCCCGTGGCGGCGACGAGGGCGGCGGTGGGGAGGGCGGACACGCGGGGACCTCTTGAGGGAGGGGCGGGCGCCAGGGGGCGGGAGGCCCCGAACCGGAGGGGCGCGGCGGGGAAGCGGGCGGGCACGTCGGAGTTGGGAAAGTCCTGCTGTCAAGAATCGCAGGGAAGACCTGTTGTCACCTTCACTTGCCGGAGCCGGGGCGGTCTGGTCCATGCTGGGCGGCATGTCCGTGACCAAGCCCCGCGCCGCATCGATGTACGTCGACCTGGACCGCGACGCGTGGCGCGAGCTCCGGGACTCCACGCCGATGACGTTGACGGCGGAGGAGGTGGAGCAGCTGCGGGGCCTGGGCGACCGGCTGGACATCCACGAGGTGGAGGACGTCTACCTGCCGCTGTCGCGCCTCTTGCACCTGCAGGTGGCGTCGGCGCAGTCGCTGTGGGCGGCGCAGCAGGCGTTCCTGGGGTACTCGGTGCGCAAGGTGCCGTTCATCATCGCCGTGGCGGGCAGTGTGGCGGTGGGCAAGAGCACCACGTCGCGCATCCTCCAGGCGCTGCTGGCGCGCTGGCCGGATCATCCGCGCGTGGCGCTGGTGACGACGGACGGCTTCCTGCATCCCAACCGGGTGCTCGCCGAGCGGGGCATCATGAACCGCAAGGGCTTTCCGGAGAGCTATGACCGGCGCGCGCTGGTGCGCTTCCTGGCGGAGCTGAAGGCGGGGCGCGAGGAGGTGACGGCGCCGGTGTACTCGCACCTCGTCTACGACATCGTGCCGGAGGAGGCGCAGTCCATCCGGCAGCCGGACATCCTCATCCTGGAGGGGCTCAACGTCCTGCAGACCGGGCCGGTGGAGGGCGGGCGGCTGCCGCAGACGTTCCTGTCGGACTTCTTCGACTTCTCCATCTACGTGGACGCGAACGAGACGGACATCCGCCACTGGTACGTGGAGCGCTTCCTGCACCTGTGGGAGACGGCGTTCCGCGACGAGCGGTCCTTCTTCCGGCGCTTCTCGGAATTGACGCGCGAGCAGGCCGTCGCGCGGGCCGCGTCGGTGTGGGCGGAGATCAACGGGCCCAACCTGGCGGAGAACATCGCGCCCACGCGTTCAAGGGCGCGGCTCATCCTGGTGAAGGGCAGCGACCACAAGGTCCGCCGCGTGCGGATGCGCAAGCTGTAGCCGAGCAGGACGGACCTGGCGCCACGAATGGGTTCGCTCCGGGCCACGGTGGGGAGCCGCTACTGGCTCGCGACCACCTTGAGCGGGGGCTCCGTGGGCGCCTCCTCCTTGGCCGTGAGGGCCAGCTCCAGGCTGCGGGCGACCAGCGCCTTGAGCGCCCACACCTCTGGAATCGACTGGAGGTAGACCCGGCTCACCCCGAAGGCCGCGGGGGACGCTTCGACCTCGAAGCCCGCGGCGAGCGCCTTCGCCTCCTCCACCGGGACCCAGGTGGCAAGGCTCTTGCGCTTGCCATTGCCGAAGAAGCGCACGAACCACTTCGTGGGCTTCTTGAACGACACGTTGAAGTAGTTCGCGGTGTCCCGATAGAGGACGTCCTCGGCCGCGTGGCCGTTCTTGGTGCAGATGTCCCGGATGACGCCGAAGAAGGACAGCTCCTCCTCGGTGGTCTCCACGGGGGCGCGTGCCTTGTCGTCGCCCGGGGCGCGGGACTCCGTCTCGAAGGGCTTCGCGCTGTCGGCCTTCACGACGTTGGCGCCCTCCTTGGTGGTGGACGGCTCCACGCCTTCGTTCAACCGCTGGATGCGCTCCTTGAGCTTGTCGAGGAAGTCATCGCCCATGACGCGGAGGAGGGTGGGCTCGATGGCCTCCTTCGCGACCTCCGCGAGGCGTTCCATGACGGCGGTGGTTCGCTTCCCCTTGTAGATGTCCTCGGTGAGCCACTTGAGGAAGCCCTCGTGCTCGCCGGGGGACTTCAGGGCGGCGGACAGCTTGTCGATCATCCCCTGGCGGTAGCGGCTGTTCTCCGCGTCGGTGATGAGCGTCGTGGCGTTGAAGGACTCGCGGCTGAACTTGGAGAGGAACTTCGCGACCTTGGCCCAGTCCGACTTCGTGTCCTCCAGGGAGAACGTGAAGAAGGGCTCCGGGTCCATGGCGTTGGGGTTCTCCAGGTCACCGAAGAACAGGTAGTGGCACCCATCCGTGATGATGCCGAAGTGGAGCTCCGGGAGCTGGGAGAGGTAGCGGGCCAGCTGCTGGGCGCGGGACTTCAGGTCCGTGCCCAGGGGCTTGGTCTCGATGACGATGAGAGGCTTCAGTCCCGTCTGGTCGAAGATGGCGAAGTCCATCCGGTCCGGGAGCTTCTTGCCGTCGCCCTGGACGAAGTCCGCCGAGTATTCCAGACGCACCTCCCGTGGAAGGCCGGGGTCGTAGCCAAGCAGCCGGATGAAGGGGACCACCAGCGCCTGCTTGGCGGTCTCTTCGTTGGTGATGAAGTTCCTGGAGTCCTGATAGCGCTTGACCAGCTCCAGCAGTTGATTCGCGTCCACGGTGTTCCCCCCTGCAACCCGTCGAAGCCGGGCTCCGGGAACAACAATCCCGGGCCGTGTCTTTGTCCATACCTCCTTCGAGTGAGGAGGAGGTACGACGGCTCGTTCCGGCCAGCTTCTGCAATGGCTCCTGTTGCTCTCGTTCGCCGTGCTCGCCGCCGCTACAACAGGCACTTGTCGATGCAGCGGTGTCCGCAGCAGCAGCTGGATGGGGGCTCGGACGGAGGCCTCCCTCTGGATTGGAGTTGTCCCAACCTGCCCGACAATCGGAGAGGGTTCCCAGGGCTGCGCCCGCTACGTCCTCCGCAACGCGCTCACTCCCCGGCTTGCTGGAGGCGGGCTTCAGGTCGGTTGGAAGACGCAGGGCCACGCGGTCCGGCTCCATGGGAGGGGACTCTCCCTCATTGGGGCAGGCTGCAGCCCCGAGCACCTTGTTGTCCTCGACGGTGGACGCAAGGCAGTCGATGCCGCCCTCCGCCACACAGGAGCGTGGCTCCAGCGCCTCGTCCTGCGCGGCGGCGGACGCGCAAGCTGCGGGGTGGCTCTCCTGCGCGCGGGAGTCCTCGGAGGGCGTATGCTCCCGAAGGGCAGGAGCAAATTGGTCGAGCACACGCTCGTCGCACGCCTTGAGTAGCATCGGCAACTGGTGCTGAAGTGCCCGCACGTCGCGATCGCCCAGCGCGTGCATCGCGCACACGGCCCACTGGCGCAGCGACTCGCCGCCCATGAGGAGCTGCAGCCGGGCCGCGTTGCCCCTCATGGCCCGTTGCAGTGACTGGATGAGGAGCAGGTGCCCGGGACGGGCCGCCGCGTGAGCCGCCCGTCGCAGCAACTCGAATTCCAACTGCGCGCAGCGTGCTCCGGGCTCCCAGTGCGCCGCATCCCAGAGCGCGTAGCAGGTGGACTCCAACTGGCCCACCTGCGCCTCGGAGGCATTCGCACAGCAGTCGGCCAGCAGCTCCACCAGCACCTGCCGCTTGAGGCTGAAGAAGCCCTCCAGGAGCCGCCGGCACTCCTCCGAGCGCTCGTCATGCAGCGCCAAACCCAGGTTCTCCAGCGTCAGCGACTCGTCCAGCGCCACCGCGCGCGTCTTGCGTCCGGAGCGCTGCACCACCAGCCCTCGCGCCGCCAGCCGCCGCAGCGCCTCCCGCACGGTGCCCCGGCAGCACCCGAACTCACGCGCCAGCTTCTCTTCCGAACCGAACTGCCCACGCGGCAGCATCCCAAGCGAAATCGCGCGCTCGAGTTGCTCCTCCACGTACGCCACGAGCCCCACCCGCACCATCACCGTCCTCCTTGCCCAAGCCACGCCCATCCAACCAGATGGGTCTGACATGGACGCGAGCGCCCACGGTCCTCATCAACTGCCGGGACAGCGCGGCCCTGGGCCCGATGCGGCGAAAACCTGTCCGACAGTCGGACAGGTTTGCGCAAGAGCACGCCCGGCAGGCGCCCCTGGCCGTGGAACCCTGCTCAGGCGGCGTGGCGGTCCAGGAGTCGCTTCAATCCGTGGCGTTGGCGTAGATCGTGAATAGCAATTCCGCCCTGATTCCCAGCAGCGCGGCCAGGGGGTTGAGCGGAACAGGGAACAACGCCTCATGAGGTGTGTCTCCGGCCTGGGGTCCGACGTTCAGCGTCTGGACGTCGCAATCAGCCCATTGCTTGCGCGCATCTCCTGGAAGGTCCTCCATCAACCGGGCAATTCATCGCCATCTCTCGTCCACGGTTCGCGGCTGATCCCGATGCTCCAGGGAGGCCTCGGTGTCGGCCCACCGGAGGACGAGCATGGACGGCTCCAGCGCACGAACGAGGTCGCGAATCCCCGAAGTGCCTCGGCGGTCGAGGTTGACGTTGAGGACTCGGGGCTCGGAAGAATCCCTGGTTGCTCCAGGGAACTGCACACCCATGGGAGAGCGGGTACGCTCGGCATACGGAAATCCAGAGCGGTCGTCTAGGATGCGCGCCTTCTCGCTTCCTTCACGGAGCTTCGATGGTGCGCACACGGCTCGTAGGTCTCCTGGCGTTGCTGTTCGTCGCGGTCCCCTTCGTGTCGGGGGCGCAGGAGGCCGTGGCTCCGGCGGCGGTGGCCTCGGGTGATGAAGCGACGCATCAGGCGCTGCGCGCCATCAAGCAGGACATGGAGGACGCGCTCAACAAGCAGGACCTGGACCGGCTGCTGTCGCACCTGCACCCGGACGTCGTGTTCTCCACCATGAACAACGACGTCCGCGTGGGGAAGGACGCCATCCGCGCGTACTACGCGGAGATGCTGGGCGGCCCGAACAGCGTCGTGAAGAAGGTCACGGCGAAGTTCGACGTGGATGCGCTCACGCGCCTGTATGGCAACTCGGGCGTCGCGTATGGCTCGTCCCTGGACCACTACATCCTGAACGACGGCACCGACCTGGTCATCAACGGGCGGTGGACCTGCACGCTAGTGAAGGAGGGCGACCGGTGGCTCATCGCCGCGTTCCACTACTCCACCAATGTGTTCGACAACCCGCTGCTCACCAAGGTGAAGAACGCGGCCCTGGGCTTCGGGGCGCTGGTCGCGGTCGCCGCGCTCGCGGCGGGGTTCTTCATTGGACGTCGGGGACGCCGGCCGGCGACGGCTTGAGCGCGAGCCGCATGGGCTGGCGCTGGCCGTAGGTGAGCGAGCGCCACAGCCACTCGGCCGGACCGAAGCGGAAGCGCGACAGCCACGCGCGGCTGAGCGGAATCTGGAGCACGAACACCCCCATCGTCAGCGCCACGCAGCGTGACGGCGACAGCTTGCCGACGAGCCCCAGCCCCCAGCCGTCATAGAGGCAGAGGCTCACCACCGTCTGCAGCAGGTAGTTGGTCAGCGCCATGCGCCCCACCGGCACCAGCACGCCCAGCCACCGCCGCCAGCGCTCCTTCTGGAGAAGCAGGGCGAAGGCGGCCACGTAGAACGCGGCGAGGCCCAGGTAGCCCAGTTCCTGGATGGCGGACAGGGTGAACATCCAGTGCGCCTTCGACGGGTCCAGCAGCCCCGCGAGGCGCAGGTGCTGCACCACCACCCCCGCGCCATTTCCCAGGACGCCCAGCAGCAGGCCCCAGCCCAGCAGCTTCCGGTGCAGGGCGCGGTGGCGCTCCACGTCCTGGAGCAACAGGTGCCGGCCCGCCAGCAACCCCAGCAGGAAGCGGCCCAGGATGAAGATCATCCACAGCAGCCGCTTGAGCGTGGGCAGCATGTACTGGAGGAAGTGCGCGTTCGCGGCCTGCGTCGTCCAGAGCGAGTCGCTCTGGAGCCCCAGCAGCAGCTGCCCTCGCGTCTGGGCCTCCATGGCTTCGGTGGCCTTCGCGGCGTCAGCCGCGGCCTGCGCGCCCTGGAGCAGGATGGGACCGAAGTGCAGGAGCGCCGGCACCACCAGCGGGACCCCCACCACCGACAAGCCCACCCACACCCAGAGCGTCCGGTCCGCACGGTCCCGGAAGAGGAGCAGCGCGAAGCCCAGCAGCGCGTAGGTGGAGAGCACGTCTCCCGCCCACAGCGCGGTGAGGTGCACCACGCCGATGCCCAGCAGCACCAGCAACCGGCGCGAGTACACCGGGACGACGGAGGCCCCTCGGCCCTCGGCCCGCTTCAGCTGGATGGAGAACCCCAGCCCGAAGAGGAAGGCGAACAGCGTGACGAACTTCTGGTTCACGAAGAAGTGGTAGAGCGCCGTGACGGCCGCCTCGAAGGGCGGTGCCGCCAGCGCCTGGGACTGCTCTCGCGGCATGAGGACCCGGCCGCTGAACCACGCGAAGCTGTTCGACACGAAGACGCCCCACAGCGCGAAGCCGCGCAGCACGTCCAGGAGCGGCAGCCGTTCGGAGGCGTCCACCGGGCGGGCGCTGGAGGCGGAAGGGACGGAGTCGGACATGCGTTCAGCAGATGCCTCCCTCCCGCTTCCGTCAACGCATGCAGCGCGTCGTCCGCGGCGACCGCACCCCACGAGCGGGTGTGGCGTCCCCGAGTGAAAGACTCAGGAGGTTTCGAGGACCGGCGCCTCGCGCAGGAAGGGCATGCGGCGCGGCAGCTTCCGGGCCCAGAAGGACTCCACCGACCGGTGGAAGAGGCGCAGCAGCGCGACACCGGGCCTGCCCTCCAGGTGGGCAAGCTCCTTCGCGGAGCGGTCCAGCAGGGCGCGGGCGCGCTGGTACTCGCTCCGCGCCCACGTCCGGCCGGCTTCGGCCGCGAGCAGGGAGTCGATGTCCTCCGGCTCATGGCCCTGGGCGCGCACCTCCGCCGCGACGTCCGCGGGGACGTTGAAGAGGCCCTGGGCCAGATCCTCGCGCAGGTCGCGCATCACGGAACACCAACCCAACGCCGCGAGCAGGGAAGGGGCCTCCTCCGCTCGCACCTGGGCGTCCGCGACGTGCAGCATCAGGCCCACGGAGAGCCGGAAGGTGTCGCCGAGTTGGGTCTGGAGTGTCGCCGCGTCCCACCAGCGCCCGTCGCGCACCCGCTCGCGGTCCCGGCGCATCGTGCGCACCAGCTCGAACACCTGCTCGCGGGCCGTCGGGTCCGTCAGCTCCGTGAGCAGCACCCGGCCGAGCGTGGTCGCGGCGTCGTGGAACTCCGTCGCGGGAGCCGGCGCTCCGGTCTCCAGCGTGCGCAGGAGCGCGTCGATGGCGTCCAGCGGTTCGCCCTCGACAGGACGATCTCCATCCAGCACGTCATCCACGAGTTGGAGGAAGCAGAACCCCACCCGCGCCCTGCGTGCCTTGCTCCAGCGGCCCAGGGATTGTTGATACAGCGCGAGCGCGATGAGGCCGTAACGCGGATGCCTGCGCGCGAAGCGGGACAGCTCCCGCGCGCAGAGGGCCTCCACGCGCACGGCTTCGAGGAATGCTTCCTTCCGGACCCGGGGTGCCACGACATGCCATGTGCCCCAGGCGAGCAGCGCTCCCGCGAGCACGTCCACCAGGTGGTGCTCGTGGATGAGCAGCGTGGACGCCGCGATGGCCAGCGCCCACAACGCGAACACGGTGCTGGCCACCGGACCTGCACGTTCGCGGTAGGCCAGGGCCGCCGTGCACGCGAAGGCGACGTGGAGCGACGGCAGGTAGTTGCGCTCCAGGTTCATCGTGTCCGCGGCCTGGAAGACGGACGTCCAACCTCCGGTGACGGCGCGCGTCGGCCACGCCACCTCCACCGGCAGGACGAGGAAGCAGAGCGCGCCCAGCACCGTCTCCGCGCACAGCGCCAGCGCGAGGGGGAGCAGCTGCCGCCAGGTCCGGAAGATGAGCAGGGACAGGAGCAGCAGCACGTCCATGCTGACGTAGACGGCGGCCCACCCGGGCATGAACGGGATGTGCTGCTCGAACGGCAGGTCCACGCGCAGGCCACCGGGATAGAAGCCCGTCACCCAGCTCGCGCCGCCGTACACCGCGAGGAAGAACAGCGCGAAGCCGAACGTCATCGCGCCCGTGCGCTTCAACTCCTTCCGCGTGGGCCAGCCGAACAGCGGACCCTCCGCACGCGCTCCCTTCCCGGAGCCGGGCCCGCTCGATGGCGCACTCACTTCGTCTGCTCCGGGAACGGCCTGGGGCCCCGCCACATCGCCAGCCAGACCCGCAGGAAGGACGGCCGGGGGACGCCCTCATCCACGTAGCGGCCCAGGTAGAGCCAGGGCACCTGCGGGTGCCGGTGGTGCGCGCGGTGGTAGTGGTAGTTGAGGAACACCCAGCGCACCGGCGCCGCGACCTTCAGGTCCCACGCCCCTTCGCGCACGTCCAGCGGCGACCACGCGTGGTCCGCGTACTGGAGCGAGCTCCAGTTCACCGCGAACGCCGCGTAGCAGAGCGCCCACCCCACGAGCGTCAGGTCCAGCGCGTACGCGAGCCCCGCCTGCACCGCCACCATCCCCAGCACCTCCACGCGGATGGCCGCGCCCGGTGCGTCCTCCAGCCGCCCCAGGTACGCGTCCGCGCCCGTCTGTTCCCCGTAGCGCGTGCCCGGGCCTCGCAGCCTCCGCAGCAGCCCCGGCACGAGCGCGAACACCAACGCCCCCAGCGGCACGAACAGCCAGTAGACGCCGGTCAGGATGACGTACCACTGCGCATACTTGAGGAAGCGGTGGTCGCCCGGGTGCAGGTAGTCGAACTGCTCGCGCGCCGTGCGGTTGTACCGGTGATGCGTGAGGTGGAACGCGCGCTGCAATGTGAACGACGTGGGAAAGAACGTCGCCGCCAGCCGGCCCAGCCCGTCGTTGAGCCGCCGCGACGGGTGCAGCACGCCGTGCGTCGCTTCGTGCAACAGCGAGAACACCGTGTTGTTCACGTAGGAGAACACCCCTGCCGCCACCAGCCGCACCCAGAGCCCTTCCGCGTGCGACGCGGTCCACAGGCACAGCGCCCCCGCGCCCATCGCCGCGACGAGCAACAGCGCATTGAGCGCGGCGGGAATCGGCGGAGCGTCATCGGCGCGCATCGTCCCCGTCCTCGGGCAGGCCCACGGCGAAGTCGAGCAGCTGGCGCATCACCGGCTCCGCCGTCGCCGTCGCGACGTTGAAGCGCATGCCGTCCAGCACGGACAGGTCCCGGCGCAGGAACGACGTGTAGAGCCACCGCGACACGCCGAGCACCAGCGCCGCCGCGCCCGGAACCGGCCCCCGCCGCGCCGCGACGGCGAGCCGCACCGACGTGCCTTCCGCCACCGGCGTCAGGCTCGCGAGCAGCAGCCCCCGCGTCTGGCCCAGGTCGCTCTTCACCGACATCAGCGTGCCGCCGTGCAGCGTGAGCTCCACGCGGATGCGGTTGCCCGACAGCGCCTTCATCAGCCGGTCGCTCGCGCCCGTGCCGATGACGCGCGACGTGTAGCGCAGCCGCAGGGTGTACCGGTCCGGCGTCTCCCAGGTGGGCGTGTCCCACAGCTCCCGGTGGTGCACCGTGCGCAGGTGCTCCAGGTCGAAGGAGTTCGCCGCCAGCGGCAGCCAGGGACATCCCACCGTCACCGGAGGTCCCACGTTCCAGACATACTCCCCACCCGCCAGGTCGGGCGGGGGAAACAGCGCCTCCGCCCCGTTGAAGACCAGCACCCCGCCAAAGCGCTCCTCCACCGGCCAGGACCGGGGCCCCGGCAGGGCGGACACGTCGCCGCGTCCCGGCGCGGCGCGGCAGCGGCCCCCTCCGTCGAAGCTCCAGTGATGCAGCGGACAGCGCAGCAGCTCGCCCTGGACGGTGCCGTGCTTCAGGTGGGCCCCCAGGTGGGGACAGTGCGCGGACAGGGCGTGGACGCGCCCTTCGTGGCTCCGGAACACCACCACCTCGTGGCCTCCCACCTGGACGCCCATCGCCTGACCGGGGCGCAGGGCCGCGGAAGGGGCCACGAGGTACCAGGAGCGCGGGCGCGAGGGCCCGGGGAGGCGGTCCGGAGACACCCCGGCCGGGACGGGAACAGCCATGCCCGGACCCTACCGGACCCGGTGTCTCCAGGGCCACGGGGGGGCCGGTCGAGGCTGGCTTTACGCTCGGGTTCCTGGTTAGTCAGGCGCTGGTGGAACCGGGCGCGCCGCCCCGACGGGGCGGGCCTGGGAAGGGACGTGTGACATGGCAGGCGAAACTGCGGGCAGCGGTCGGGGCGGTTCGGCGCGGGGCGGCACGCTCCAGGTGGTGCAGTCCCTGGCGGCGCAAGGCGAGCCGGAGCGCGCGGCGCAGCTCTACGAGGAGCTGGGCGCGGCGCAGCGCGAACGCCTGCGCAAGGAGGCCGCGCAGGGGTCGGCGAAGGAGCGCCACTGGCTGGTGGACGTGCTGCGCCGGGCGCGCGACTTCACGGGCGCGGCGCGGCTTCTGGACGGCAGCGGCGACGACGTGTCGGTGGCGGACCTGTACGCACAAGGCGGTCAGCACGTGGCGGCCGCGGAGGCGTACCTGCGCGACGGCGTGGAGCG
>NZ_JBKGHJ010000192.1:0-14710 GCF_046520365.1 Corallococcus sp. 4LFB | reverse complement strand
CCGGCGAGCGGCTGGACGCGCAGCTGCTGGAAGACGCGCCCGTTCGCCTCGCCCGACGCAATCACCAGCAGCGTGCGGCCGTCGGGCGACGGCGGGCCGGGGTACTCGTCCTCCGGCGCGGAGGTGACCTGCGTCTCTTCTCCGGCGGGCGTCACCCGCCAGACGTCCTTCTGTCCCGCCCTTTCGGAGAGGAAGACGATGGTGCCCGGCAGGGCCCGCCGCTCCGCCTCCGACAGGGCGCCGGGCGCCGGGACCGCGGCAGCGCCGCCGCAGCGGCCCTGACAGCCCATGGCGCCCAGCAAGACGAGCACGGCCCAGCCCCACCGTGCCCGCGAGGGCCCGGAACGCGCATGCCGTTCAAGGCCCCCGTGCATCACGTCAGCGCACCCGGACGGCGTCGGCCATGACCACGTAGCCCGGGGTCGTCCAGCGGCTCAGCTGCACCTTGTTCCAGCCGGCGGAGAAGCTGTACGTGCCCAGCTGCACCCACTTGCCGCCGTTGGTCTGCTGGTTGACGGACACGCGGCCCACCTCGGCACCCGACGCGTTGTAGGCGATGAACGGCGCCGTGGCGGAGCGGTTCGTGCCCGCCACCCACCAGGCGTCGACGGTGCGCGTCTGCGCGGTGGGCAGGTAGAACTCGAACGTGGCCGGCGCGGAGATGGCCTCCGTGGCCGCGTAGTAGTAGCCGCTGCCGTAGTAGCCGGCGCTGTAGCCGGCCGTCCACGCGCCCGCCGTCGAGAACCTCGCCTTGGACGCGTCGTTGTTGGCGCTGTTGCTGTCGATGATGATTTCGCCGGCCGGCGTCGTGGCGCCGCAGTAGCTGTTGATCTTGCTGATGTACGTGGACCACGGCCAGTTGGGACCCGGATCCGTGCGCGTCGCCGGCTGCAACCGGCCGTGCGCCACGATGTGGTAGCTGTCCTTGATGATGGCGTTGTCGCGCGCGATGTCGCACGACAGCTTCGCGGACGCGTCAATCTGCCCGGCCGGGAAGGACGACTGGCTGGCGTAGCCGCCGTGCTCGATGCCGATGGTGAAGTGGTTGGCCGACACGCCGTTGAGCCAGCACTCCTTGCTGCCGTTGAGCCCACAGTCGTAGGTGGCGCCAATGTGCCACCCGCGGCTGGCCTCACGCACCAGCTGGGAGACCTCGCTGCCGCTCTCGTTCACCACGTAGTGCGCGCTCACGCCCGAGGCGCTGTTGGTGAGCCAGCTCCAGCAGGACGAGTAGCTGCCCTCGCAGGTGTGGATGATGATCATCGACGGGTCGCCCGTGCTGCCAGTGGGGCGCGAGTTGTAGTTGGGCGACGGGCGCCAGATGGCCGCGCCGTAGTCCGGCCCCGCCGCCATGGCGCGCACCTGGGGGCGCTCGAACTTCGCCTCCACCTGCACGGGCTCCAGCGACGCGGCCACCGAGCCGTCCTGGTTGAGCGCCACCGCGCCCTGGTTGATGACCGCGTACACCTCGCGGTGCACGTGCTCGGCCTGCGCCTCCGGGTTGGTGATGCCGCTCAGCTGGGCCACCACCGGCGCCCACGCGGCCAGGTCCCCGCGCTCCACCTTCGCGTCCGTGGCCAGCTGGGACAGCCGCGCCGCGCCCGCGCGCAGGTTGGACAGCGCGTCCGTGCGCGCCGCCTCCACCGTCACGCCCGCCAGCGCCGCGCCCTGCTCCAGGTCCGCGCCCCGCAGCGCCATCAGGCCGAACGCGGGCTGCTGGCCGGGGAACTCCGCCTCGGCCGGCCACCATCTGCCCAGCGCGTCTCCGCGTAGGAGACCGCCTTGAGCAGCTCCACCGGGACGTTGAACTCCTGCGCGGCCTGCGCGAACAGCGGATCCAGCTCACGCGGCTGCGCGCTGCCGGCCGTGTCCGTGGACGGCTGCGACGGCGTCTCGGCGGGGGGCGCCTCGGGCTGCTGGGCCTGGGGGCCGCACGCGGACAGCACCAGGGCGGCGGCGGCCGCCGCGAGGGGATTGCGGAAGGTTGACATGAGGGGACTCCAAAAGTCGGGGGAGGGACTCCACGGCCCGCCCCCGCTTTCCCACGGAGACGGCTGGAGCCGCCTTCTCAGCACCATGCGTGCCAGCCCCCTCCAGCCCATCACCTTCGTCCAGTTTTCTTCCGCGACCGGTGCATGCATGCTCCACTCGCACGAAGCGCGCGATCCTCCCTGCGGCCCCAAACACCTGAAATCACGGAATTGCCTACATGTCTTGGCCTCCCGCCTTCACGCGGAGTCCGGCATGGTGCATGGACGCCGCACTGCCGTGTTTCAGGACATCCATGACGTAACGGATTGTTACATCATTTCTTGTATTAATCACTATTTGAACCCTCGGCGGACCCCGAGGGGGAGGGCCGTCCGGGCGGGGGACGTGCGGGAAGGGCCGACACGGGGCGGGCCATCCGCTATACGCCAGCATCATGCGGCTCTTCGGCATTGGCGACACGCACCTGCCCTCCACCCGGCAGAAGGACATGCACCGCTTCGGCTGGACGGACCACCCGCTGCCCCTGCAGCGCGCGTGGGATGAGAGGGTGCGGCCGGAGGACGCGGTCATCGTCGCGGGCGACATCTCCTGGGCCACCCGCGCCCACGAGGTGATGGAGGACCTGGCGTGGCTGGACGCGCGGCCGGGGCGCAAGGTGCTGGTGCGCGGCAACCACGACTACTGGTGGGGCGACTCCGCGTCCAAGCTGCGCAAGCTGCTGGAGCCCTTCCGCACGCTGGAGGGCTTCCTGCACAACAACGCGGTGGTGCTGGGGCCGTGGGTCATCGCGGGCACGCGGCTGTGGACCGCGCCGGAGGCGCCGCCCATGCCCGGCGGGGAGATGGGCGACGAGCAGGGGGACTCGGGCTACGTGGAGCGCGAGACGCGCCGGCTGGCCACGTCGCTGGAGGACGCGCGCAAGAAGGAGGCGGCGCACCCCACGCCGCTGACCCGCATCGTGGCGGTGCACTTCCCGCCCGTGTACGCCAACGAGCGGGCCACCGCCTTCAGCGCGCCCATCGAGGCGTTCGCGCCCAAGGTCTGCGTGTACGGCCACCTGCACTCGAGCGGCATCCCCGCGGGCTTCACCGGCGAACGGGCGGGCGTGCGCTACGTGCTCGCGTCGTGCGACGCGGCCGGCTTCGCGCCGGTGCTGCTGGACGAGCGCTGAGCCACGCCTCCCATCAGGGCCGCTGTCACGCCGGGTGAAGGCTTTGTCGACAGGGCAGAGGGTGCCGTTAAGCTACCTCCCGGGTTCGCCCGTGAACCAAGGAGTTGGAAGTCATGCCGTCGGACAAGGCCGAACTCGCCGCCCGGATCGCCAGCCTCCAGCCGGGGGACTCCATCCGCGGCCTCATCTTCAAGTCCGTCTTCGGCCTGGTGCAGCAGCACGCGGGCGCGAACGGGATGGAGACGCTGCGCGTGGGGGAGCTGAACCACGACTACGCGGAGCTGCGCTCGTACCCGGCCCGGGAGTTCCTCACGCTGCTGTACAACGCGGCGGACCTGCTGGAGGGCGCGCTCGGCCCCGCGGAGGCGGTGTTCCACGCGTGCGGCGAGGTGAGCATCACCCGCTACTCCACGGGGCCCGGGATGCTGGTGTTCGGCATCATCTCCCGCGGTGACCCGCAGAAGCTCTTCGCGGGCGCGCAGATGGCGTACAGCGCGGCGGTGTCCTACGGCAACCGCGAGTACCTCACGACGGGGCCCAAGTCCGGCACCCTGCGCATGCGCCGGGACATGATGCCGCCCGCGTACCACGTGGGCATCCTCACCGGCTCGCTCAAGGTGCTGGGGCTGACGGGCAAGGCCACCGCGAAGCCGCAGGGCATCGACCGCGTGGACTACGACATCGAGTGGGCCTGAAGCGGGGCGCGGGGCCGCGCGCCTCCGGGACTCCAGGTGGGCGTCAGGCCACCGTGCTTCAGTCGACGCGGGTGTAGGTCACGTCCAGCTGCGCCACCACGCGCTCGCCCACGGACGCCGTGCAGGCGAAGGTGTGGTCCGCGCCGCGCACGCGGGTGCGGCGCGCGCCGAACACCACCGTCTGGCCCGCGTAGGCCAGGCTGTCCGCGGACAGCTTCACGTCCTTGGCCACGAAGCGGGCCTCGGCGTTGCGCTCCAGGTCGCGGCCCAGCGTGGTGGCCATGCGCGTCATGCCGCCCGCGACGACGGCCACCGGCATCACCGGGTGCATGGCGAAGTGGCCCTTGCACAGCTCCGGGGTGACGACCAGCGAGGAGCGCAGGCTGTCGCCGTCCGCCTGGAAGTCCCGCAGGTCCAGCGGCTTGCTGTACGGGTTCTGCCGCAGCTTCGCCCACTCCTCCGGGGTGCGCTGCACGGTGTCCGCGGGGCGCGGCTCGCGGCGCATCTCCTGGCGCGCCTCGCCGAACAGGCGGGCGAAGGCGGCGGCGGACAGCACGTTGTAGTCCACCTCCAGCCGGAACAGCGGCGTGCCGTCCGACGAGGACAGCAGCGTGCGCGCCGTGCAGGTGCGCTTGCCCGTGTACTCCGCCTGCGCCAGCGCCCAGAGCATGTCCGTGGCGCGCTCCTGCGCGGAGGGCTTCAGCCACTGACCGCGCGCCGCGCTGGCCAGGTAGAAGTGCTGCCCGTCCTTGGGCGCCACCAGCGCCGCGCCGCACGAGCCCAGGATGGCCAGGTGCCGGCCCGCCTCGCCCAGGCCCAGCGGCATCGCCTCCGCGCCCGGCGCCATCTGCACCGGCACGCGCGCCACCACCTCACCCGGCAGCACCGTCACGTCCTTCAGCGCGAAGTACGGGTCCCGCACGCAGATGCGCGGGTACAGCTCCTGCGCGCTCAGCACCGTGTACGGCGCCGCCTCCGACAGCGGCATCCGGGGCTCGGCCATCCACGGCATGACCGACTTCACCGGGGAAACCGGGGACGACACGGGGGCGGGGGCGATGGCCTGGAGCATGGGAGTCTGACCTCGTTTCGGACGCCGGGTGCCGGGGGACACCTGGCCGCAGGGTAACCGAGTTCTATTGCGCTGGGACAGTACTTTTCTCTGCCCCGCGAAATGATTCTCGATTCATCGGCGAAAGTGTTGCTGCCGTGCCGTATTTTTCTACGTGAACCGGAAAAAGAAGGGGGTGGCGATGCAATCTGAAGCAGGCAAGCCCCTGCGTAAAGGGCTGTGTGGCAGCCACCGTCCAACATCCGTGGGTCGGTTTGACCCCCTGGCCAAAAATCCTACCTCTGTGTTTTCAGGGAGTTACGGGGCTGAAAACGGCCCAAGACCGGGAAAACACGCGCAGTGCGGGGTGAATAGATTTTCTACTCACGGGGTGAAGTCCCGGTGCGGCATGCCCGGGACTTCCGCCGGGGCTACAGCTCCACCTGGCTGCCCAGCTCCACCACGCGGTTGGGCGGAATCCGGAAGTAGGCGGTGGCGCTGCGGGCGTTGCGGCTCATCCAGGCGAAGAGGGCCTCGCGCCAGATGGCCATGCCGGGCTTCTTGGTGGGGATGAGGGTTTCGCGGCCCAGGAAGAAGCTGGTGCCCATGAGCTGGAACTGGAGGCCCTTCTCCCGGCAGCGCTTGAGGACGTCCGGGATGCTGGGGTTCTCCATGAAGCCGTAGCGGGCGATGACGCGCACGAAGCCCTGCTCCAGGGGCTCCACCTCCACGCGCTCGCCGGCCACGACGTGGGGAATCTCCTCCGGGATGATGGTGAGGAGCACCACCTGCTCGTGCAGGATCTTGTTGTGCTTGAGGTTGTGCAGGAGCGCGGGCGGGGTGCCCTCCGGGTTGCCCGTCATGAAGATGGCGGTGCCGGGCACGCGCACCGGCGGGTGGTCCCCGAAGCTGCCCAGCAGGTCCTTGAGGCCCAGGCTGGCCGCGCGCAGCTTGGCCGCGAGGATGTCGCGGCCGCGCTTCCACGTGGTCATCAGCGTGAAGATGCAGACGGCGAGCAGCAGCGGGAACCAGCCGCCGTCCGAAATCTTCACCGCGTTCGCGCCGAAGAAGGACAGGTCCACCAGCAGGAACAGCCCCGCGATGGGCAGGGCCACGGCGCGGCTGACGTTCCAGCGCTCGCGGGCCACGATGTAGGCGAGCACCGTGGTGATGGCCATGGTCGTCGTCACGGCGATGCCGTAGGCCGCCGCCAGCCGGCTGGAGGAGCCGAAGCCCAGCACCAGCGCCACCACGCCCAACAGCAGCACCCCGTTGAGGCCGGGCAGGTAGATCTGCCCCATCTCCTCCGCGGACGTGTGCACCACCTCCATGCGCGGGCTGTAGCCCAGCTGCATGGCCTGGCGGGTGATGGAGAAGGAGCCGGAGATGAGGGCCTGGGACGCGATGACGGCGGCGCCCGTGGCCAGGGCCACCAGCGGGTAGCGGGCCCAGTCCGGGGCCAGGAGGAAGAAGGGGTTGCGGGCGGCCTCCGCGTGGCGCAGGAGCAGGGCGCCCTGCCCCAGGTAGTTGAGCACCAGCGAGGGCAGCACCAGCGCGAACCACGCGCGCTTGATGGGCCCGGCGCCGAAGTGGCCCATGTCCGCGTAGAGCGCCTCGCCGCCCGTCACCACCAGGAACACGGCGCCCAGCACGAGGAAGCCGTGCCACCCGTTGTCGATGAAGAAGTGCACGGCGTGCAGGGGTGACAGCGACCAGAGCACCGAGGGGTTGTGCAAGAGCTCCTTCACCCCCAGCACCGCGATGACCACGAACCACAGCGCCATGAAGGGGCCGAACACCGCGCCGATGCCGCCGGTGCCCTTGCGCTGCGCGAGGAACAGGAGCGCCAGGATGAGCAGCGAGATGGGGATGACGTACGGCTCGAAGACGGGCGTGGCCACGCTCAGGCCCTCCACCGCGCTCAGCACGGAGATGGCCGGGGTGATGAGGCCGTCGCCGTAGAGCAGCGCCGCGCCGAAGATGCCCAGGGTGATGAGCACGGGCCGGGCGCGGTGTGACTGGCCCCGCGGCCGCTGCATGGCCAGCGCCATGAGCGCGAGGATGCCGCCCTCGCCCCGGTTGTCCGCCCGCATCACGAAGAGGAGGTACTTCACCGAAACCACGATGATGAGCGACCAGAAGATGAGCGACAGCACGCCCATCACGTTCGCCGGGGTCGGGGCGATGCCATGCGGGCCGGTGAAGCACTCGCGCAGGGCGTACAGCGGGCTGGTGCCGATGTCTCCGTAGACGATGCCCAGGGCGCCGAGCGCCAGCACCAGGATGCGTTTGGGAGAGTCCGGTCCCTCCGAAGGGGCGGCCGGTGATTCCGAGGGTGCGTTCACGGCCCCCGCTTTAGCCGAACCCGGGGCCGCCGCAACGACTGCCGTGAGACTCCTTTGCTTTCCAACCGCTCCAGGTGCTCCCATGTGCGCGCCTGGCTCCCTGCCCCCGGGGGTGCCGGGCCGCGGAACGAGGCGGGTGACCGTCACCAACGCTTCCAGGGGGTGGGTGTCGAGCATCCGCAGAAATCAGGGATGGCGGGACCTGGGACGCAGAGCGCCGCGGCCGGGGCCGTGTTCCCATGGTGGATGCAACGGGGGGAGTCGCATGACGATGGTGGCAACCAGGCTGGGGGAGGCGCGGCAGTACGGAGCGCGGCTTCCGGAGATTGAAGAGCGGCTGGCGCTGCTGGCGGAGGCCTCGCGGCTGCTGGCGGACGCGTCGCTGGAGCCCCCCGCGGTGATGGAGCGGCTGTGCGGGCTGGTGGTGCCTCTCTTGGGCTCCGCGTGCGCGCTGCGGCTGCTGTCGGAGGACGGGCTGTGGCTGCGCACGGTGGCGTCCGCGGCGGCGGTGCCGGAGGCGCGGGTGCGGCTGCAGGCGCTGTTCTCCCAGCGGATGCGCGCGGATGAAGGCGTGGCGGCGGAGGTGCTGGACACGGGCGAGGCGCAGGGGGTGGAGGCGGTGCTGGTGCTGCCGCTGCGGGCGCGGGGGCGGGCGCTGGGCACGCTGACGGTGTGGCGGGAGGCGCCGGAGCCCGCGTCGATTCGAGTCGGGGAGCGAGCTGGCTGCTCCAGGAGGCTGGCGGACCGGGCGGCGCTGGCGCTGGACAACGCGAGCCTCTACCGGGACGCGCGTCATGCCATCCGCCTGCGCGAGGAGTTCCTGTCCATCGCGAGCCACGAGCTGAAGACGCCCATCAGCGCGCTGCAGCTCCAGGTGCAGAGCCTGATGGCGGGGCTGGCGCGGTCGGGGGCGAGCTTCGACCTGGAGCGGCTCAAGCGCGGGCTGGAGCGGGTGGACCGGCAGGTGAAGCGGCAGACGCTGCTGGTGAACGACCTGCTGGACGTGTCGCGGCTGAGCGCGGGGAAGCTGGAGCTGGTGCTGCAGCCCATGGAGCTGGGGGCGCTGGTGCGGGAGGTGGCGGAGCGCTTCGAGCCGGAGTACGCGCGCTCGGGCACGCCGCTGGAGCTGTCGCTGGCGCCGGAGGTGCGCGGCCAGTGGGACCGGCTGCGGTTGGATCAGGTCTTCACCAACCTGTTCTCCAACGCGCTGAAGTACGGGCGGGGCAACCCGGTGCACGTGTCGCTGGAGATGGAAGGGGACCGCGCGCGGCTGCGGGTGCGCGACGGCGGCATCGGCATCGCGAAGGAGCACCTGCCGCGCCTGTTCCACCGCTTCGAGCGCGCGGTGTCCGAGCGCAACTACGGCGGCTTCGGGCTGGGGCTGTGGATCGCCCGCCAGATAGTCGAGGCGATGGGCGGCCACATCGAGGTGGAGAGCGTGCTGGGCGAGGGCTCCACGTTCATCGTGGAGCTGCCGCGCGGCTAGCGGTGGAAGGCGGGGAGCCCCTCCGCGATGAAGCCGCAGCCTCGCTGGGATTCGCGGCGGTGGAGGACGTGGCAGCGCTCGGGTGGGGCAGTCGGTGTCGCGGGTGCAGGGCTGGAAGCAGTAGCCGCTGGTCTCGTCGCAGGTGAGGCCCTTGTCGCAAGGGGCCTGGTCATCACAGCGGGCGCGGCACTCGAAGGCCTCGGTTTCGAGGGTGGGTTCGGCGAAGCCGCGCAGGCAGTCCTGGTTCGCGGCGCAGGGCGCGGCGTCCAGGCAGGCGGGGCCGATGAAGGGGCGGCAGATGGGCACCTCACCGGTGTAGTCCGTCTCGCAGCGCTCGCCCGTGGGGCAGGCGCGGTCGCGGCAGCTGGGGACGCAGGCGCCGAGGACGCGGTAGGGATTGGGGGCGCACTCGGTGCCGGAGGCGCAGGCGTTCGCGTCGTGCACGTCGCACGGCGGGCCGCAGTACTCATGGACGCAGAGGAGCCCCGGCGCGCATTGGCCCTCCAGCTCCCGTGCGTAGCCCGTGCACCGCGCCCCGGCGGGCAGGGTTCCGCGCGGCACGCAGCGGCGGAGGACCTGGCCCGAGGCGGAGGTGTCCACGGGGTGGCAGGTGTCGGAAGGGGTGCAGTCCGACGCGTCGTCGCAGTAGCGGTGCAGGGGCTGGCAGTCGCGGAAGCCGAAGTCCGGGTGGTGCGCGCACACGGTGCCGGCGGGACACGCGGCATCCGCGTCGCAGCGGTCCTCGCAGAGGAGCGAGCCCCGGGTGTCCGCGTGGCAGTTCGTGGGGACGTCCGTGAGCCGGATGCCGTTGCTCAGCACGACGACGTCGGGAGGTTCGCTCGCGGCGCTGTCCGGGTCGTTGCTGGTTTCGAGGCTCAGGTGGACCGGCTCGTCCGACAGGTCCGCCTGCGCGGCGAGGTCCGGCCCGGGCCACGCGAGCCACACGGCCGTGCCCACGGCGGTCGCGAACGCGGTGAAGGCGATGAGGAGGCAGAGCGTGCGGGGCGTCACAGGCCGAGCACCTGGCGCATCCAGCGCTGACTCTCCTCGTCCCGGGTCACGAGTCCGTCGAAGCGCCCCGCGCGCATCATCTCCACGAGGACGGTGTCCTCGGCGACACGTTCGGGTTCGAAGCGCGGGAAGTCCATGTCATCCCATGCTTCCGGCGAGGGGGTTCTCTCCCTGGCGAAGCTTTCGATGCTCCGGGCATAGGCATCGAAGAAGCGATCGAGGTTCGATGCGACCGGCAGGACTTCCTTTTCGCTGTGGTCATCGATGAAGACCACGGGTTGCAGCCCGTGCGGGTCCGCGAGTCCAGGCACTAGCGCGAACCGATACGCCAGGCTCGGGACCTGGCCAAACACGAGGCACTCCGGGAAAGGAGCCTCTCCCCGCTCTCGGAGCGTCCTGTTGATGGCCACGACTCCGTGCTCTCCTTGCAGCGGATAGAGGGTGAGCTCCGCCACTCGCGCGTCCCCTACCCGCCTGAAGACAGCTGCGAGCAGGGGGTCCAGGGGCTGCCCTGGGAACAACTCCCGGCCCGTCGAGTCTTCCGTGGAGGCCGTTCCCAGACGCAGCGGCAGCCGCTGTTCGCGGCACTGTGCCATCAGCCGCTCAAGGCCCTTGAGAGGGGACTCCATCCGCGCTCCCTTCACCGCTCCAGCAGCGCCTTCACCGCGCGAAGCGCATTCTGCTCCGCGGCCGCGAGCGCGGAAGCGGATTCCGCGGGGACATGAACGCGATGGAACCACGAACCGTATTGCTGGTCGATCACCCGGGAGAGTTCCTCCACCTGCCTGCTGTCCAGCCGCTGGGCCTGCTGCCCTACGGACTCCCAGACCCGGTTGATGCTCCGGTGCACCGTGCGTTCGACCGCGACCAGGTTCGTTCCCTGGTTGATGTCCATGCGCGGGAACAGGCGCGCATACTCCAGGGGGACGCGGTGGTGGATCTCATACGCCTCCATCCGCAAGGGTCCCAGCTCCCTGGCGAGCCGGGGGTTCACGGTTTCGAAGTATTCACGCCGTGCCCATTGCCGTAGCCGCTTCTTCGCCTGCCGGTCGAGCGGCTCATGCAGGGCCTTTTCCACCCGGGCCAGGATGTGACGCAGCTCGGCCTGTTCCCCTGCTTCGAGCGCCGCCAGCCCCTCCGCCTCCGCCTTCATCCAGATTCGCTGGAGGGCTTCACGTTCAGCGGGCGGCGTGCGGATCAGCACCGTGCGGAACCACTGCGCGCCCTTCGCCCCGCTCCTGCCGAGCACCGAGACCACCGTGGGCGCGACGGCCTCCATCGCCCCGAGCACGCCCTTCGCGATGAAGCCTCCCACGTACCAGTACGCGAGCTGCTCGAAGGACCAGACCCCCGCGAGGCGCGCGCTCTCCTTCACCTCCTGACGCCAGTGGCGAAGGATGTCCTCCTGCATCGCCCGGTACTCCCTCGCGATGTCCTCCATCGCCTCGGGAGGCTCGGAAGGTTCGAGCGTCGTCGCGGCCACCACCGTCCAGCGCGGCTCGGCTTCACCGCGCACGTGCCTTCCTTCCAGCTCCACCTCCACCTCGCGGCTTCCCACCGCGTTGGCGAAGGGCAACAACGCACGCACCACCGGCATGCGGAGGTCCGTGCTCCCGGGAGCGCTCCGGCGGCCCGAACCCTCCTGGACCTCGAAGTCACGCAGCTCCGCCTCCGTGCGCAATCGCAGGCCCTCGAACCCAAGCCGCGCCCGCTCGCGCACCCTCCCCTCCCAGGGGAGACGCGCGGCGGGCAGCAGCTGCCGGGCCACCGTCAGCGCATCGGACCGCAGGGGCCCGGATGCGCCCGGCAGGACTTCAGGCACCGTTCGCGCATGCGCCGCGACCTGCCCACGGACCGTCTCCAGGCCGATGCGCCAGCGCTCCGGCCCACGCTCCAGCGTGAAGCGCACGCGTCGCGGCTTCACGCCCACCAGCGTGGACAGGCTCCGCGTCAGCTCGCGGGAGAACCCACTCCACTCCACGGCGGCGCCGGTGCCCTGGCCCTGCGTCGTGCGCCGGAAGGACACCAACGTCAACGCGCCGCCGTGCACCTGGTAGTCGAAGGTCCACGCCTCTCCAGGAGCGCCGCTCGCTCCCGCGACCTCCCAGAGCTCACGCACCACCCGGGCCGCTTCCGCCTGCCGGGCACGCTCCCCGCCCACGGGCGCGGCGCGCTCCAGCGTTCCCTCTCGCGTGAACCCGAGGCCCGCGCGCTCGGCCGGGACGTCGTCACCCGCCGCCTCTTCGAAGGACTCCCGCTCGAAGGAGTCATTGCTCGCGCACGCGGCCAGCGCGCACACCCAAAGCAGTCCCAGCACCAGCGGCATCCGGTGCCAGGACGGCTCTCCACGGGAAATGGGACGCGTCATCGCGCCCCGAGCCTATGGGGAAACTACAGCGCCAGGAGCAGGACCGAGGCCTGCTCCGCGGGCGAGGCCGCGAGGAAGGCGTCCGGCAGCGTGATGACCGTGGGCGGCGTGAGCGCACGGTCGCAGCTGCGCTGTCCCTCGTAGACGCGGCCGGCCTCCTTCGCCTTCAGCCGGTACGTGCAGTCGCGCACGTACACCGTCAGCTCCCGCGGCGACAGCGTCAGCGTGACAGGACGGCCACCGAAGCCGCCCTTCGCCTTCACCGCGTCGCCGTCCTTCTTCACGTCCAGGTTCACCACCGAGGACCCGATGTTGCCCCTCACCTTCTCGTCCTCCAGCTTCAGCGACACCGGGACGTCCGCCACGCGGCCGCGCAGCTCGCCCGGGAGCCGGGACACCTGGAACGCCTGGCCGGTGACGTTGTCCGCCGTCATCCGCAGGTTGAACTGCGTCCGCGCGATGTTGAAGGAGACCTCATCCTGCTCGGAGCCCGCGAACGCGCCGCCCACCCCCGCGAGCACCGCCAACACCCCTACACCCCGACGCAATGACTGACCGTAGCGCTTCATGGACACGACCCTCCGGGGACGCACTTCGCCAGCACTGACAATGTGCAACGTGCCCGGGGCGGCGCCATATCGCCCGGGCACGGGCCCTTGCTCGCCGAGGGCTACTTCCCGCCCGCCGCCCCGCCCCCCTGCCCTGCGGCCGGGCCCAGCAGGTGCTTCTCGAAGAACATCAGCGCCGTCGTCTGGGCCAGGTCCCGGTTGGTCTTCTTCTGGAACCCGTGGCCCTCGTCCGTGGCCAGGAGGTACCAGACGTCCGAGCCCTTCTTGCGCACCGCCTGGACCACCTGCTCCGCCTCCGACTGCGGCACGCGCGGGTCGTTGGCCCCCTGCTGCACGAAGAGCGCCGCGCGAATCCTGTCCACCGACCCCAGCGGCGAGATGCGCTCCTGCACCTTGCGCACGGCCGGGTCGCGCTCGTCGCCGTACTCCGCGCGCCGCAGGTCCCTCCGGTACGCCTGGGTGTTCTGCAGGAACGACGGCAGCGACGAGATGCCCACCACGTCCACCGCCGCCTTGATGCGCTCCGGGAAGAACGCCACCGTCGCCAGCGTCATGTAGCCGCCGTAGGAGCCGCCGTAGACGCCCACGCGCGATGCGTCCAGCTCCGGCCGGGAGGCGACGAAGTCCAGCGTGGCCCCGATGTCCGCCAGGCTCGCCTCGCGCTTCACGCCGTCATCCATGGCGCGGTACGCCTTGCCGTACCCCTCCGAGCCGCGCACGTTGGGCAGCAGCACCGCCAGCCCCAGCTCCTTCGTCATGAGTTGAATCTGCGAGCTGAAGCTCGGCTGGCTCTGGCCTTCCGGGCCGCCGTGGAACACCACCACCACCGGCACCTTCCCCTTCGCGTCCTTCGGCAGGTACAGGAACGCCGGCACCTTCACGCCGTCCGTGGACGGGTAGCGCACCAGCTGCGGCTCCACGAACGTCTCCGGATCCAACCCGCCGACCTCGGAGCGCGTCCAGCGCGTGGTCTTCTTCGTGACCAGGTCCACCGTGAAGACGTCCAGCGGCACGCGCGCCGACGTCAGCGAGAACGCCACCCGGTCCGACCGCTTCGACGGGAAGCGGAGCTGCGAAAGCACCCCGCGCGGCGTCTCCACCGGCGACAGCGCCTGCGTGCGCGTGTCCAGGAGGTACAGCCGGCCGTAGCCCTCCTCGTTGGCGGCCACCGCCAGCTTGCGCCCGTCCGGGGACAGCTCCAGGTGGTCGATGTTCCAGCGCACGGACTTCGTCAGCGACGGCGGAGTCGCCGGGGGCGCGCCCGTGAGCGGCAGCCGGTACACCTCCGCGAAGTCGCTGTAGCGGTCCGTGGACACGTACACGCCCTGCCCGTCGTGCGTGAAGACGGCGGCCTCCACGCTGCCCTTGCCCTCCTTGGGCGTGAGCTGCGTGCGCGCGTTCGTCTTCAGGTCCACCACGCTCAGGTCCGAGTCATCCGCCGCGCGGAACTGGCGCACCAGCAGCTTCGAGCCATCCGCGGAGAACTCCACCGGCCCCCAGGTGCCCTCCACCTCCGTCACCCGCTTCGCCTGCTTGGGGTTCGCCGTGGGCGCCACGTACACGTCGGTGTCCTTGCCGTTGCGCCCCGTGCCCGCGTACGCGAGCCACTTCCCGTCCCGCGACACCTCCAGCGCCTCGTGCCGGCTCTTGCCGTCCGTCAAGAGCTCCGAGCGGCCCGTGCGCCGGTCCAGCTTGAGCACCTGGTAGAACTCTCCGCCGCCCGTGTCCTGCAGGTAGAAGATGACTTGAGGATTGCCCGGCAGGAAGCGCGCCCGGTTGATGGGCTCCTTCGTGAAGGTGAGCTGCGTGCGCGCGCCCAGCGGCATCTCCACCACGTGCAGCTGATTGACGTCCGCGAAGCGCGTGGAGATGAGCACCTGCTGGCCGTCCGCGCTCACGTCCAGCAGCTGCGCGGAGCGCGACTCCAGGTACTGCCGCACGCGCTGGGAGAGCGCGGGCGGCACCGGCGGCACGCCGCTCGCCCACAGGTTGGGCAGGCCCGGCAGCGGGGCGATGCCGGGG
>NZ_JBKGHJ010000191.1:0-14789 GCF_046520365.1 Corallococcus sp. 4LFB | reverse complement strand
GGCGGGGGAGGGGGCGGGGGGCACCTGCGCCAGGAGTGCGTCGAGGGAGGTCGGGGTCTTCATCGCCGCTCCGCATACACCAACGCGCAGTTGGATGCAGCGCCCGTGGCCGGGTAGAACGGCCCTCCGCCATGCGCCTTCCGCCCCTGAACGTCCTGCTGACCGCATCCGTCCTCCTGGGCACTTCCAGCGCCTGCATCGTGGAGGCCCCCGGCGGGGCCAGCGAACAGGAGCGCCGCGCGGCCACCGTCACCCAGGTGCCCCCCCTGTCCATCCGCAGCGGCGCCAACCTGGGCGGCAAGGTGGAGGTGGTGGGCGCCTCCGTGCAGCCGGGCCGCATCCCCGCGGGGGACCAGGCGCGCGTCACCGTCTTCTTCAAGGTGCTCCAGCCGCTGGAGGAGGACTACCTCGTCTTCGTGCACCTGGAGGGCGCGGACGGGCGCATGGAGCGCATGAACGTGGACCACAAGCCCGCGGGCGGCCTGTACCCCACGACGCAGTGGAAGGTGGGGGAGACGGTGAAGGACGAGTTCGTCATCGCCCTGCCGCCGGGCGCGTCGCCGCGCGCGGTGAATGTGTGGATGGGGCTGTGGGAGCCGCGCAACGACGCCCGGCTGCCCATCACCAACCCGGAGGCGGTGCGCAACGATGGCCGGGGCCGCCTCTTGCTGGCGCAGGTCCCCGTGGGCGGGTGACAGGGTAAAAAACCGGAGCGGCCCTGTAAGCCGGGTTCTGTCCCCACCCCTTTCGGGATGGGCGGCGAACATTCATCTAGGGCCCTGGTTGCCCAGGGACCTCATCAGCGAGCAACCCGAACGCATGGGACGGGCCATCCCTGTCCCCTTGCGGGGACGCGCTCCTATTGGCTCTTGCTCCAGGTGGGGTTTACCGTGCCGTCCGAGTCACCCCGGACGCGGTGCGCTCTTACCGCACCGTTTCACCCTTACCCGCCCCCTTGCGAGGACAGGCGGTCTGTTTTCTGTGGCACTTTCCTGCGAGTCGCCTCGACTGGCCGTTAGCCAGCACCCTGCCCTGTGGAGCCCGGACTTTCCTCCCGCCATCCATGCCTGCGATGGCCGGCGTTCACCCGGACCGCTCCGGCACTCCGGGGATACAACAGCCAGCCGGGGCGGGTCCACCTTCACACTTCAAAGATCAGCGGTAAGCGTCCGCAGGTCTTCAGCGAGCCAGCCGCGCGCCCGGATCCGCTCAGCCCGGTCGGGTGCGATTCTCGGTGCGATCGCCACCTTCTCGACCGAGTAGGTGCGGTACCGGGGCAGTTGGGCCAGGAATCGGCCGATGTGCTCGTCGGTCACCGCGAGCGAGGGCTCAAGTTTCGACTCGTCGCGCTTGCACGTCCCGAAACGAATGCGCAGGGCCACGTCATCGACCGCGACCAGATCGATTTCGGTTCCTTGGGCGTCCCAGTAGCCATCGATCCGATGCGAAAGAGCGAAGCCGGGCAGCGCCTTCCTGCTCCGCTCCTCGTAGAGCGTCGCGACGAGCCGCTCCAAACCCGCCCCTTCTGCTTCTTGGAGACGGGCACTGGCCCGCTGGACCAGCACTTCGGTTGGCTGGAAGTTCACCGCGGATACAAACGGCGCCAGCGCGGACAGCCAGGAGCGAAGAAAGTTGTCGCGGACATGGTAGCGGCCTTTGCGCTCCTTCTTCTTCGCGAAGATGGGAAGGCGCCGCTCGATGAGTTCGTAACGTTCCGTGAGGATCTTCACATAGCCGGCGGTCTGTTCCGCGCTCTCCGGGCTGACCTGCCGTACGTGCATATCGAGGTCGCCATTCGAGCAACCGGGATTGCGTGCAATGAACTTCAGGACGACGTCGTAGCGACCGCGGAGCTCATGGAGGAACCAGTTCTCTGCTTCATTGCGCAGGGGCGCTGAGCTCAGGAAGAACATGCGCCGAAGCAGATCCGGCGCGCCGCAGGCGAGGGCACCCTGCTCGAAGCAGTCACGGTAGAACTTGGGCACACCCTCGAAGAGGTTCCACAGGAGCAGGAGGCGCTCGGGATCCCGGTCCGCATGCGCCCTGAGGATCTCCATGATGGAGGCGATGTCGAGGTGGCCCACCTCGATTGTATCGGTCACCCGGTTGTACAGGGGCGCATCGCGATCATCCAGGAGTGCGGTCAGTTCGGCGTGAATGGATCCGAGTACGAAGAGGCCGCCTGGAACATTGGAGGCGGAGGCAGACAGCCGGTCCACCTCGCGCTGGAGATGGGATGTGAATTCGGTCAGGGCCGCGCGATGGAAATATTGGAACTCATCCAGAACGACGACGAATCCCTGTTCAGCGAGCGTGGCGATGGTGGTCGCGAACTCCGAAAGGGTGGTCGGCAAGGGGAATTGCGTGGCATCGATGCCGAACGTTTCGAAGGCGTCGCGAACAGCGGACAAGACGCCGGCTGGGCCCGAATCGGGCACCTGCATATAGAGCACGCGACGATGGATGTTCTGGAGTGCTCGCTGGATGAGCGTCGTCTTGCCGATTCGGCGCCGGCCGCTCAGCTTCACGAAGAACCACCGATTCCGCTGGAGAATCGTCCTCAGTTGCTCCAGTTCGACGTGGCGTCCATAGAATCCCCATTCCATGGCACCGAGCTTAAGTTAACCGCCGTTAAGTTACCAGCGGTCGCCTCTTAACTATTTGAAGATATTGGTGATTTTCGATTTTGGGTGGACGCCCACGTTCCGGGTGCTTCAGCGGGCGGGCGTCCGGGGGCCTGTCGGGTTTCCCCGCGCCTGAGCGTCCCAGGGCTTCCGCGAGCGGCCTTCGCGGGAGGGGAGGGACGGCATGGAAGCGGTCATCTTCACGGGCATCCAGGGGGCGGGGAAGAGCAGCTTCTACCGGGAGCGCTTCTTCACCACGCACGTCCGCCTGAGCCTGGACATGCTCAAGACGCGGCACCGGGAGAAGGTGCTGCTGCGCGCGTGCCTGGAGGCGAAGCAGCCCTTCGTGGTGGACAACACCAACCCCACGGTGGCGGAGCGCTCCCGGTACATCGCCGCCGCGAAGCAGTTCGGCTTCCGCGTGGTGGGGCTCTACTTCCAGTCGAAGGTGGCGGACGCGCTCCTGCGCAACGACCAGCGCCCGGTGGAGCAGCGCGTGCCGCTGGTGGGCGTGCTCGGCACCTACAAACGGTTGCAGGTCCCCAGCCCTGAAGAGGGCTTCGACGCGCTGTTCTTCGTCCGGCTGTCGCAGGACGGCTTCGCCGTGGAGGAGTGGCAACGTGAAGTTCGATGAGCTCGACGAGAAGATGCGCGTGTTCGAGACCGCGCATGACCTGTGCGTGCTGCCCGGCGTGTTCATGGTGGCGCGCATCGATGGGCGCGGCTTCACGCGGCTGACGAAGGAGGTGCACGCCTTCGAGAGCCCCTTCGACGTGCGCGTGCGCGACATGATGGCCGCGACGACCGGGCACCTGATGGACTGCGGCTTCCGGGTCGTCTACGGCTACACGCAGAGCGACGAAATCTCCCTGCTGTTCCACCCGGACGAGGACACCTTCGGGCGCAAGACGCGCAAGCTCAACTCCATCCTCGCGGGGGAGGCGAGCGCGAAGTTCTCGCTGCTCCTGGGGGACCTGGCCGCGTTCGACTGCCGCATCTGCGAGCTGCCGAACGCGGGGCTCGTGCGCGACTACTTCCGCTGGCGCAGCGAGGACGCGCACCGCAACGCGCTGAACGCGCACTGCTACTGGAGCCTGCGCCGCGAAGGCAAGGGCGTGGCGGAGGCCACCCACACGCTCATGCGCCTGTCGGTGGCGGAGAAGAACGAGCTGCTCTTCCAGCGGGGCGTGAACTTCAACGACCTGCCGAACTGGCAGAAGCGCGGGACGGGGCTCTACCGGGAGACATACGCGAAGGAGGCGCGCAACCCGAGGACGGGGCAGACGGTCCTCGCGGAGCGCCGCCGCATCAAGGTGGACTACGAGCTGCCGATGAAGGACGCGTACGACGCGTTCATCCTGTCGCTGCTGGAGGGCGTGGAGCGATGAGCGGGGCGTGTGGAGCCCCCGCCGGACCTGGAGGGCCGTGACGTCCTGCTGGAGTTCCATGCCGTCGCGTTCGAACATGCCTCGGATGACCTCCTTCCTGTCCCGCCCAGCCGTCGCCGTCCTCGGGCTCGTGGTGGGCTGCGTGCCCGCGAAAGAGGGGACGGCTCCAAGCGGCACTCGCGTGGAGCGCGTGTCCCCACCCGAGTCGGTGTGGCTGCCGGCCGGGCGCTTCGAGATGGGCTCACCTGCGGGCGAGCCGGGGCGGGACGTGGACGAGGGGCCCCGGACGGAACTCACGTTCGAGCGCTTCCAGATGGACGTCGCGCCCGTGACGGTGAGGGCCTTCGCCGCGCGACGTGAGCAGGTGCGCGCGAAGGATCCCCAGGCGCGTTGGTGGACCGACGCGGAGACCCCGGGTGATTGGCTCGGTCGCTGCAATCTGGACTCCGAGCGCACGGAGCACCCCATGAACTGCGTGGACTGGCGCGCCGCGCGGGCCTACTGCGAGCTCGTGGGCGGAGCACTGCCCACGGAGGCGGAGTGGGAGTATGCCGTGCGTGCCTCGACGGCCTCCTCCTACTGGTGGGGCGAGTCGTTCGAGGCGGAGCGCGTGGTCGGCTCGGTGCCCTGCGCGTCGCGCGGCTGCCGGGGGGGCACGGCCCCGGTGGTCCACGCCGGGCCGCGATGCAACGGCTGGGGGCTCTGTGACATGGCCGGGAACGTGTGGCAGTGGACCGCCACCGGCTACCAGGAGCGGCTGGGGGAGGACGCGCCCGCGGAGCCCTCCGGCGTGCCCGCGAAGCCCGTCCACCGGGGAGGCTCCTGGCTCAATCACGTGCCCTCCCTGTTCCGGTCCGCCCACCGGGGCCTCGCCTATCCGAAGAACGGTCTGACGGGAGTCGGGTTCCGCTGCGTGCGCCGGCCCTGAGCGACGCGGCGTTGGAGTCGAGGGGCACCCGCAGTGAGACGCAGCCCATCCTGGCGGCCAAGTCCGTATGGCTTGGATGGCGGTGGCCCTCGGGTTCGTGAGGCGCTGTCCTACCCGGGGCGGGGGATTGCGCGTGTTCGCCCGGGTGCCGCAGGATTCGCGCCCACGCCACCGGGTGCCCCTGAGGCACGGCGTGACGGTTTCGAGGGGGAAGTCATGGTCATTTTCGGTTCGAGGCTCTACGGCAAGGTCGATGCGATTCCGGGCCTGGGCTACGTGGCGACGAAGTTCGGTCACATCAACTTCGTGCCGCTCATCCCGCTGGAGGGCTGGCTCGTCATCGCCGAGGAGGGCAACGGCTGGCGCGGGCAGGCCATTGGCATGAGCGGCAAGTCCGTGCTCGTGGCGTGGGCGCGCTTGCTGTTCATCGTCGTGGGCCTGGGCTCGCTGTTCTTCGGCTTCATCGCCTTCTCGAATCACGAGGATGACGCCATCCCCATGGGCCTGTTGGGCCTGGCCTGCATCGGGGGGCTCATCACTTCGTACAAGTGGAAGTGGGTGACCCACGCGTCGCCGGAGCGCGCGATGGAGATCGCCCGGGAGGCGGGAATCAGCGAGGAGGGGCTGAGGCAGCTGCACGGGCTGTACTCGGCCCCGGAGCCCGCCGCCGCCGCCGCGCCGGCCCAGCCGTGGACTCCGCCGGAGTCCTGAACCGTCGCTCGCGGTCCTTCGCTGAAAGCCTCTGGGTTCACCTCACATGAGTCATGTCGTTGGCATCGATCTGGGCACCACGCACTCCCTGGTGGCCGCGCTCGACGGCGCGGGCCGTCCGAATCTCCTCACCAACCGGCTGGGGCAGCGGCTCACGCCCTCCGTCGTGGGGCTGGACGCAGAGGGCCGCCTCCACGTGGGCGAGTCCGCGCGGGCGCAGTTGCTCGTGCATCCGGAGCGCACCATCGCGGAGGTGAAGCGGCGCATGGGCCGCGACCTGCCGGTGATGCTCGGAGACCGGCGCTACAGCCCCACGGAGATCTCCGCGCTCATCCTGCGCGCGCTGCGCGAGGACGCGGAGCGCGCGCTGGGCGGCACGGTGACGGAGGCGGTCGTCACGGTGCCTGCGTACTTCAGCGATGCGCAGCGCCAGGCGACCAAGGATGCGGGTGAGCTGGCGGGGCTCAAGGTGGAGCGGCTGCTCAACGAGCCCACCGCGGCGGCGCTCGCGTATGGCGTGAACCACCTGGACGCCGAGCAGTACGTGCTCGTGTATGACCTGGGTGGCGGCACGTTCGACGTGTCGGTGCTGGAGATGTTCCAGGGCGTGCTGGACGTGAAAGCGTCCGCGGGAAACAACCAGCTGGGAGGCAGCGACTTCGACCAGGCGCTGGCCGCGTGGCTGGGCGCGGAGTTCGAGCGCGCCCACGGCGTGTCGCTGACCGGGAACCTGGCGGCGCAGGTGCGGCTCAAGGCCGCGGCGGAGGCCGCGAAGATCGCGCTCACGTCGGTGGAGGCCACGCCCGTCATCGTGCCGTTCCTCGCGCCGGGGCGGGGTGGGACGCCCGCGTCGCTGGAGGTGGAGGTGACGCGCGCGAGGTTCGAGGCGCTCGTCACGGACCTGGTGCGCTCCACGCTCGAGCCGATGGAGAGCGCGCTGCGCGACGCGAAGCTGTCGAAGAAGTCCATCGCGGAGGTGGTGCTGGTGGGGGGCAGCTCGCGCGTGCCGTTGGTGCGCCGGCTGGTCGCCGAGTACTTCGGGCGCGAGCCGCGCGAAGGCGTGCACCCCGACGAGGCGGTGGCGCTGGGCGCGGCGCTGCAGGCGGGACTGAAGACGGGCGCGGTGAGCGCCGCGCACGGCATCATGATCACCGACGTGTGCCCGTTCACGCTGGGCGTGGAGGTGCAGGCGACGGTGGGACGCGAGCGGGTGGGGGGCGTCTTCTCGCCGCTCATCCCGCGCAACACGACGGTGCCGGTGTCGCGCACGGAGACCTTCGCCACCACGGCGGACGGGCAGCGCGCGGTGGAGATCCGCGTGTTCCAGGGCGAGGCACGGCTGGTGAAGGACAACCTGCTGCTGGACGCGTACACGGTGGAGGGCGTGCCGCCCGGGCGTGCGGGGACGGAGAAGGTCGCGATCACGTTCACGTACGACATCAACGGCATCCTCGACGTCACGACGCGGGTGGTCTCCACGGGCAAGGAGGCGACGCTCGTGGTGGACAAGCGCTCGCAGCGCCTGGGGCCCGAGCAGCGGCTGGAGGCGAAGGAGCGGCTGGCGCGTGAATGGGGCGCGACGCCGGGAGCGCCAGCGCCCGTGGCTGCGGCGACGCCCGTGTCCCCGGAGGCGGACGCGGATGCGCTGCTGACCGCCGCGACCGAGCGGATCGCGACCGCGCCAGCGGGAGTGCGTCCCCGGCTGGAGTCGCTGTGCAACGCCCTGCGTGAGGCCCGTGCGAAGGGAGACCGCGCCGCCGCGGCCCGCCTGGATGCCGAGCTGACCGACCTGCTGTTCGACCTGGGCTGAGCGAGCACGTGCTCCTGACCGAACTCAAGCGCGCGGTGGTGCTGCGTCCGGCCGAGCCGTCGGGAGCGATGGGCCTTCCTGCGGTGCCGCTTCAGGATCCCGCATGCTCCTGACCGAGCTCAAGCGCGCGGTGGTGCTGCGTCCGGCGGAACCCTCGGCACGATTGGCATTGGCCGAAGCGCTCTTCCAGGAGCGCGACTTCCGCGGCGCCGCGGAGCATGCGCGCAAGGCCCTGGACCTGGGAGGAGGCGGGCCCGCGCGCCGCCTCCTGTGCGGAGCCTGGGCTCGCGATGGCAAGCGGGCCGAAGCGCTGAAGCTGCTGCAAACGTCCGTTCGTGAAACGCCCCGCGATGCATCCCTGCGCGCGGAGTTGATCACGCTCCTGGAAGAGGACCGGCCAGACGACGCGCTCGTGCATGCGTTCGAAGCCGCCGAAGTCGCGCCCGGTGAGCTGGAGGCCTGGCGCGCCATCATCCGGCTGTGCGAACGCACGAACCGTCCCTCCGAAGCCATGCCCGCGCTCAGGCGGGCCCGGCTGCTCGCGCCGGAGGACTCGCGCCTCGCGGAGTCGGTGCTCGGTGCGCGTTCCGCGCTCGGACTTCCGGCCACCACCGCCATGCTGGACGCGCCTCCCCTGGAGCAGGCCGCGCAGGCGCTCAAGTTGCCCACGGCGCGCGCCGCGCTCTCCCAGGCGAAGCTCGACGCCGCCGCTGAGGCACTCTGCCGAGGCGCGCTCGCGGAGGTGAAGCGGCACCTCGTGGTCGCGCCCGCTTCGGCCCGGAGCAGCGCCGCCGCGGCCCTGCTTCGCGCGGAGTTGCTGTGGCTGGAGGGACGTCCCGCCGCCCAGGTGGAAGAGGCCCGTCGCGCCGTGGTCGATATGCCCGGTGCCCCGGGGGCCGCCGCGCTGCGGCTGGGAGACTCCCGGCTCGAAGCCGGAGCGCTGGAGGAAGCGCGAGCGCTCTATGCCATCGCGGCGGCGAACGGAGAGTCCCTGGTGGCCGCGGGCCGCGAGGCCGAAGTCGCCGAACGCCGCCGGCTGCTGGCGCGCGACGTGCCGCGGTGGGCCGCGTGGGTGTGCTCGGCTGGCATCCGGGGGGCGGGCATGTCTCGCCGCTGGAGGCGGTCGCGTTGCCCGGGCGCGGCGTGCTGCGGTGCAGTGGCCGCGTGGGCCCCGAGGTCCAGGAGGCCGCGGACGTGGCCTTCAGCGTGGTCCGCGCCCGCGCGACCGCGCTGAGCCTGGGAACGCTCACGACCCGCTACGACCTGCACCTGCACTACACGGACACCGAGGTGGGCAAGGACGGCCTCTCCTCGGGCCTCGCGCTCTCGCTCGCGGGCCTGTCCGCGTACACGCAGCGCCCGCTGCCCGCGCGGCTGGCCGTGACGGGCGAGGTGACGTTGAACGGCGAGGTGCGGCGGGTGGGCGGCGTGCACGAGAAGCTGGTGGCCGCGTACCTCGAAGGCATGCGCGTGGTGCTGCACCCGCGCCGCAACCTGGATGACGTGGCGGCGCTGCCGCCCGAAGTGGCCGGGCGCCTGCGCCTGATCGCGGTGGACAGCTTGGATGAGGCGTGGCGGCTGGTGAACGCGGCCGCGAACACGCCAGGACTGGAGCGAAGGTGAACAACGAGCCCCGCCAGAACCCCTACGAGGTGCTGGGCGTCGAGAACGACGCGGACGCCCGCGCCATCAAGAAGGCCTACTTCGAGCGCGTCCGGCAGAACCCGCCGGAGACGCACCCGGAGGAGTTCCGGCGCCTGCGCGAGGCCTACGAGCTGCTCTCCGACCCGGAAGCGCGTCAGGCCTTCGACGCCAGCGCCGCGCAGCAGGCGGACGGCCCGGAGGCGGTGAACAACGCGCACCTCCAGGAAGCCATCAGCCTGTTCGAAGTGGGAGACAAGGACGGGGGCCGCAGGGTCCTCACCACGGTGCTCACCGAGCAGCCCGACTTCCACGACGCGCGCCTCCTGCTGGGCCGTCACTTCCTCTTCGAGGGTGAGCTCCAGCAGGCGCTGGCGGAGTTCGATGCGCTGCTCGCGCGCGCGCCCGACCACTGGCAGGGGCACCTGCAGCGGGGCTGGGTGTTGGTCCGCCAGGAGCGGCTGAAGGATGCGGCGGACGCCTTCTGGCGCGCGGGCAAGCATGGCCCGTCAGAGGTGGGTCCGCGCGTGGCGCTGGCGGACTGCCTGGAGGCGATGGGGCAGGTGGCGGACGCGCTCAAGGTGCTCGAGCAGGCGCAATCGCTGCCTGGCATCTCGCGGATGGACGTGCTCGCCCTCAAGGTGCGGCGCATCGCGACGATGCTGGAGTTCGGCCAGGACGCCGAGGCCTCGAAGGCGCTGGAACGGCTCGACGCCGAGCTGCCGGAGGGCGCGGACCCCGAGCTGCGCCGCTGGACCGGAGGCCAGCTCTCCTCCGCCGCCGCGCACCTCTTCGCCCAGCAGAAGTCCACGGCCGCGAACCGGCTGCTCGGGTTCGGCCGGCGCTTCAACCCGGAGAGCGCCACCGAGGTCGCGTACCCGACGAGCGTCACCGTGGAGGTGGACGCCCTGCCGGCCGTCACCCGTGAATGGCTGCACTCGGAGGCCGAGCGCATTGGCGGCTGGCGCGTCCTGACGACCTGGGTGATGCCGGCCATCTTCACGTTGGTGTGCGCCACGGCCCTCTGCTTCCTGGTGGCCTTCATCTACCTGAGCACCTCCGAGCGCGATGTCATGGCGTGGGTGGGGTGCGCGGTCATCGCGGCGCTCGGCTTCGGCGGCATGTATTTCCAGGCCCGCTACCTCCTGCGGGTGATGGCCAGCCCCTACGGGCGCTTCAACACCATCCACCCCCTGCATCTGATCCAGGTGGCCATCGACCGCATCACCGTGTGGCCGCTCGTGCACCTGCAGGACCTCCAGTTGGTGGAGCATCAGAACAACGGCGTCTACCAGCACACCAACCTCCAGATGCGCTTCAATGACAAGCGCATGGTCATGGCCGTGCGGGGCAAGGAGAAGGCGGAGGCGCTGGCCCAGGAGCTCATCGCCCGGCGCCGCCGCGTGCTGGAGCTGCTCGGCCGGGGCATGCTGGACGCGGAGAGTGGCGTGGAGCACCTGCCTCCGGCGCTGCTGGCGGGCGCGGACAAGCGAGGCCACGTGCGAGCACTGAACACGCCCTCGCCGTGGCCCGGTGTGTTCGCCGCCGCGGGGCTCGGCGTGTTGCTGGTGGGCGGGGCCGTGTGGCCGCAGCAGCGGTTGTCCGCGGAGCACGCCTGGATGCGCGTCGCGGCGCATGCGGACCTGGGCGCCACGCTCGAACACCTGCGCGCGCGACCCGACCCCCGCTTCGTCCCCCAGCTCCAGGCCCGAGTGGACGAGGAGCTGGGCAAGGCACGGACACGGCTCGAGGCCCGGTTGGATCCAGGCAGCGCCGCCGCGCCGTCTCGCGCGTTCTTCGCGGCCCTGCTGGACGCCGTCTCGCGCTCGCACAGCCGCCGCATCGCCGTGACGTGGGAGGCGCCCGAGGGCACGCGGACGCCTCCCCGGGAGGATCCCTCGGAGCTGCTCGTGAGCGCCTGGCAACGGACGGTGGATGAAGCCCTGGGGCAGGGCGTCCTGACGGTGGACGGAGGACGGAGTTCTCCACGCGAGGGACCGCCGCTGCTGACCCTCCACGTGCGAGAGGGCCTTCAAGCGGGCCCTCCGTCCCGGCGCGTCTGGTCGGTGACGCAGGAAGGGCGGGACCTGCCGGTTCCGGCGCTGGAGCTCGTGGCGGACGCGGCGGATCCGCGTGCCTCGGAGGTCCTCTTCCATGCGTGGGTGGACCGCTGGCACCTGCCGGGCGCGGGCGACCGCCGCCCGCTGTTGCTCACCGCTTCGACGCTCGTCCCGGAGGCCCAGCCGTGAGTGCTCCTTCGACTTCATCGCGCCAGGGCAGGTTGCTGCTCGGCGGAATCGGTGTCTGCGCGCTCGCCATCGTGGGGGCGGCCCGGCTGTTCACCGCCCATGAGCAGGTGCTCTTCGTCAACGCGTTGGACACCTCGGTCACGGTCACCGCGGGCGGCGAGCAGTTCTCGCTGGTGGCGAATGAGCATCGGGTGTTCCGGATGCCCGTCGGGCCGCTGGACGTGGACGTGCGCAGCGGGGAGGCCACGCTGGCGCACGAGACGGTGTTCGTGACGGACGAGGGCGGGTTCTTCGTCTACAACGTGCTGGGCGCGGCTCCGCTCTTCATGACGACGGTCCGTTACGAGCGGGACGATGCGCCCGTCTCCTCGTCCGAGCCTTCGACGCTGGTCGTCGCGGGCACCCCCTTCCTGCGGGTGGGACACATCGACTACGTCCTCACGGATCCGCCCCAGCGTATCGAGATGCGCAAGGAGGACGGCCAGTACACCACGCGCCTCCATCTGGGCCAGGCACCGGGGGGATGGGCCTCGAGCTACGGCTGGCTGATGACGAACCACCAGCCGGCCAAGGCCGCTCGCCTGGCGGAGGCGCTCCTGCGGGCGCTGCCGGAGACACCGGGCGCGGAGAACGCCGCCTTCGTCTCGAGGATGGTGCTCGCGCGCGAGGAAGGGCTCCTCGCGTCGCTCGCCATCACGCGGGCGGAGCGTGACGCGCATCCAGACAACGCGGACGCCCAGCGGACGTGGATGCGAGACATGCGTCGCGCCGGGCGCAATGACGAGGTTCGCGCGTACTACCAGGCCGAGTTGGAGCGCCATCCCGACTCCCTGGTCATGGCCGTCCTGCTCGCGCGTGTCGAGCCCGAGCCTGGAGGGACCGCGCGGCTGGAAGCGTTGGTGCGCAATCATCCCGGGGAGCTGCTCCCCCGCCGGGCGCTGGCGGTGCGGTATGCGCGTCAGCAACGCTGGGCGGATGCGCTCCCGCTGTTGGATGCGATGGAGCAGGGCGACCCGGACTACTCGCGCTACCAGGAGACGCACGCCGAAGTGCTGGTGGCCCTGGGCCGGCGCGCGGAGGCGGCGCGCAGGCTGTCGGAGCGTCTGCTCCAGGCCGGCGCGGAGAATGAGCCACCGGAGCTGGCGGAAGTGCAGCTCTACGCGAAGCTGGTCGGACACGCGTCACAGGACGGCCAGGAGAACTCCGCGATGCGTCAGCTCATCGCGTGGGCCCAGAAGGATCGGCCGGAGGGACAGGTGGCCCGGTGGCTCGCGGCCTCGCTCGGGCAGCCTCCGGAGGCTGATGAGTCGCGCACTCCGCCGGACGATTCGGTCGCGACGGCAGTGCGGGTGATGCTGGCGCTCGCCGAGGAGCCCGAGTTCGCCGCGCGGGCTGCCGCGCACGTCGACTTCCTGGCCTTCCGCCACGTCGGCACCGAGGCGGGCATGCTGCTGGCGGCGGAGTTCGAAAGGCTCGGGGACGCCGCGCTCGCGGCGAGGACGCTCGACGTCTCCGGCGTGGACCTGGGCTACGGCGAGCTGCACGACGTGCTGAGCGGCAAGCTGCCAGTGGAGTCCCTCACGACGCTGGACTGGGGCGAGCGCGCCGCGCTCCACCTGGTCCTCGCGCGCCAGCTGGATGCGCGGGGGCAGAACTCCAAGGCGGCCTACGCGCGCGTGAAGAAGGAGCTCCTGCTGCCCGGCGCGGTCACCATCGCGCTCCAGAAATGGGACCGCCCCAAACCGTCCGGCGCAGTGGCCGGGGACACGGTGCCCTGACGCGGGCTACATCCGCTCGTCGATGGCGCGGTTGCTCATCTCGTCCGCCTCCGCGTTCTGCGCGCGGGGGACGTGGGCGAGCTTCACCTTGCCGAAGGTCGCGAGCAGCTTCTGCGCCTCCTGGAACAAGGGCTTCAGCGTGGGGCTCTTCACCTGGTAGCGCCCACCCAGCTGACGGATGAGCAGCTCGCTGTCCGCGAACACCTCCACCTCGCGGGCCCCCAGGCGCTTCGCGTGCTGCAGGCCGATGAGCAGGCCCATGTACTCGGCGTAGTTGTTCGTCTGGTGCCCCAGGAACTTGCCCAGGCGCGCCACCACCGCGCCCTGCGTGTCCATCAGCACCGCTCCCGCGCCCGCCGGGCCCGGGTTGCCTCGCGCCGCTCCGTCCGAATAGACGCGCACGCGGTTCAACGCGCCACCCGCCGCGGGACCCACGGCCTCGATGCCAGGCACGGTGGAGATGGGCGCCGTCAGCGGGGCCGGCTCCGAATCAGGAGCCTCGGCCTCTCGCGGACCGCCGCCCAGCTGTTCGGCGGCTTCGTCCAGCAGCTGGCCCAGGTGCTCGCGGGTGAGCCCGCGAAAGGCGCGCACCGTCGCCGTCAGCGGCTCCTCACGGGCGATGTGACGGAGGACGTCGACGAGCGAAGGGGTCGGCATGGACGAGGGGAGCGAAGCAGGCTCCGCCGCTACTTCTCGGCGGGCTTTTCCTGCAGCGCTTCGATGGCGAAGATGATGCGGTTGCACGAGGGGCACACGTCGGTGCCCAGCGAGGTGCGCAGCATGTTGTACATCTGCGGGGGCAGGTTCATGTTGCAGCCCTGGCAGGTGCCGGCCACCACGCCCACCATCGCGGGCAGCTTCTTCTTGCGGATGACCTCGTAGCGGCGGAGCAGGGTGGCGTCCACGTTCGCGGCGACTTCCGCGCGGCGCCCCTCCAGCTCCTTCACCTGGGACTCGGACTCGCCCAGCTTCCCGCGCAGCTCCGTCATCCGGCCGGACAGGCCCTGCTGCCGGGTGGCGTAGTCCGCCTCCTTGCCCTTGATGGTCTCGCGAGCCTGGCCCAGCTCCTTCACCTTCTCCGTGAGCGCCTCGGATTGGGTGAGGATGCCCTTCTTCGCGATGTCGATTTCGCGAGCGAGCGCCGAGTACTCACGCGTGGAGCGCTGGTCGGACAGGCGCTGTTCCCACTTCTTCACCTTGTCCTTCTCGTCCGTGATGTTCTGCTCGAGCAGGGCCTTCTGCTTCTCCAGGTCGGCCACGCGTGTCCGCTCGGCTTCGATGCCATTGCGCGCGACCCCCAGCTCCCGCTCCAGCTCGGAAATCTGGCGGGGATGCACGTCCGCCGCCTTCCGGAGCGAGGCGACCTCGAGGTCCACCTTCTGCAGCTCCGCCAAGGCCTTCAGTTTCTCCCGCAAGTTGCTGCCTCCCACACGGCCGCACCGACGCGCGGCTCGGCTCTTGTACCAACAAGGGTGCTGGGGTTCCAACGCGTAAATGGGGAGGCGTCCATCCCTATGTTCCCCGCTTGCCCCTTGAGCGTTTGAATCCGCTTCACGCACCCGTTAGACGAGACCCCGTGTCCAGCCTCCGCCTCCGCCCCCTCCTGGCCCCCGCGCTCCTCCTCGCCGCGGCCTGCCGCGAAGCGCCACCCCCACCGGCC
>NZ_JBKGHJ010000190.1:0-14793 GCF_046520365.1 Corallococcus sp. 4LFB | reverse complement strand
CTGCGCGGCTCCCGGCACGGGCACCTACGCGCTGCGCGGCGCGGCGGGCGTCCGGCGCTGGTGGTGCGTGGGGAGGAGGCCGCGGCACCGGCGGGGTGCTGTCCCGCCAGGCCTGGAAACACTTCGCGGCGGCCGGGGCGCTGTCCCTGGCCGCCGCGTTGATGCTCGCCCGGACCCTGTGAGGTCCGGACGCAGAGCCCCGGCCCGTGAGGGCGCCGGGGCGGACGTCCTCAGCCGACCTCGGTGCGGCAGACGGGGCTGCAGCCGTCGCGGGCGTTGGTGTTGCCGTCGTCGCAGTCCTCGCCGTCGGCCTCCTGGATGATGTTGTCGCCGCAGCGCGCGTTCCAGATGCAGGTCAGGCTGCACTTGCCGTAGCCCGGGCCGTTGTCGTTGCCCTGGTCGCACTGCTCGCCCTTGTCGATGACGCCGTTGCCGCACGTCGACTTGCACTCGGTGCGCTGGGTCTCGAAGTTGTTCAGGGTCAGCTTGTACGAGGACTGCGACGTGTGGCGCTCCGCCTGGAACACGACGACCTCGTAGATCTTCCCCTTCACCAGGCCCAGGCCGGAGACCGTGTCCGCGTCCGACAAGGACACCGTTCCGGACGTGGCGCCGTGCACGCCGCCCAGGTCCAGGGCGAGCTTGCCGTTGATGAACACCCACACGTCGTCGTCACCCAGGAACGTCAGGACCTCGGTGCCCTTGAACTCGAACCAGTAGCGCGTCTCGCTGGTGAAGCTGAAGTTGCGATCGATGTTGTTGTTGTCCTTGAGCTTGTTCTCCTTGCCCAGGGCCACCCAGCCGCCGGCGTCGAGCGGGAAGAAGGTCTGGTTGTTGAACAGGTAGGAGCCGTTGGCCTGCTTGTTGAGCTTCAGCGTGCCGACCTCGGTCACGTTGACGTTCGGCGTGTCGCGGTACCACTGGTCGAAGGCCGTCTTGCCGTGGGTGACGGCGGAGCCGGCGCCCTTGGCGTAGATGGGCTTGCCGTCCGCGCCCAGCGGGCCGTACTTCGGGCCGACGATGCCCTGCTCCGGGCCGTTCGCGTCATTGAAGTCCGGGTGCGTGGCCACGGGGGACTTGCAGCCCGAGCTCACGCCGCAGAAGTCGCGGTACACGACGGGGATCTCCACCGTGCTCGGCGGGGACTCGGTGACGCGGACGCAGGCGAAGCCCGCCTCCAGCTTGCACGTGGACGAGCAGCCGTCGTTGGAGCGCACGTTGCCGTCGTCGCACTGCTCGGTGGTGTCACCCGGGAGGATGACGCCGTCGCCGCAGCGGGCCTCGCAGGTGCCGTTCACGCACTTGGGCTCCAGCACGCACAGCGGCGAGCAGCCGTCGCCCATGTCGTGGTTGCCGTCGTCGCACTGCTCGGTGCCTTCCTTCTTGCCGTCACCGCACGTCGTCTTGGAGCACGGCTGGCCCACGACGTCGCACTTGTAGCCCTGCTCCAGGCGGCAGGTGTCGCTGCAGCCGTCGCCCTTGGCGGCGTTGCCGTCCTCGCACTCCTCTTCACCGGCGATGATGTTGTCGCCGCACGTGGCCGCCTTGCAGCGCTGGCCCTGAAGGGGGCACGTCCAGCCCGGCTCCACGACCTTGCAGTCCGCGGAGCAGCCGTCGTTGGCCTCCGTGTTGCGGTCGTCGCAGACCTCGTTCTGCTCCAGCAGGCCGTTGCCGCACGCCGCGGCCTTCACGCACGCTTCGCCCGGGTACGGGCAGACGTAGCCGGACTCCACTTCCATGCAGTTGGCGCGACAGCCGTCGCCGGACGCGTTGTTGGCGTCGTCACAGGCCTCGCCCCGCTGCTGCTTGCCGTCGCCACAGACCTGGGGGCCCGGATCATACGAGCCGCCGTCGGGCAGCGTGTCGCCGCCGTCGGTGTTGCCGCCGTCGGTGTTTCCACCGTCGGTGACGGGCGTGCCTCCGTCGTCATCAGGGTCCTCGTTGCCGGGGCAGGCGGTCAGCGCGAGGAGGAAGGAAGCGAGCACGAGGCTCGCGAGTCGAGTCCGAGCGGGGGGGGAATGTTTCAGCATGAAGTGATGCTGGAAGGGCCTGACCCCACGTGTCAAATGGATCAGGTGTAATTCCACCCAGCCAGTGCGTAAAAATGGAGAAAGCCCGTAGGGGTGTACCGGCTTCCATGCAGCGGCCTGCCTCGCGGGGCTACATCTGTTCCAGCTCCTGACCCTTCGTCTCGCGGATGTATCTGGCGGCGAAGAAGGCGGAGAACACGGCGGCCGCGGCATACAGGCCGTACGCCCAGCCCAGCCCGGCGGCCTGCAGCGCCGGGAACGTGGCGGACACCAGGAAGTTGGCCAGCCACTGCGCCATGGCCGCGATGGACAGCGCGAGCGCGCGGATGCGGTTGGGGAACATCTCGCCCAGCAGCACCCAGACGACGGGCCCCCACGAAAAGCCGAAGAAGACGACGTAGAGGTTGGCGGCGATGAGCGCCGTGGTGCCGGCCGCGCCCTGCAGCGCGGGCTTGCCCGCGGCGTCCAGCGGCGCGGTGCCGAAGAGGTACGCCATCAGGCCCAGCGTCAGCGCCATGCCCACGGAGCCGATGAGGAGCAGGGGCTTTCTTCCCACCTTGTCCACGAACGCGATGGCCACGAGCGTGGTGAGGATGTTGGTGATGCTGGTGATGACGGTGATGGCCAGCGAGTTGTGCTCGGAGAAGCCCACCGCCTGCCAGAGCACGCTGGAGTAGTAGAAGATGACGTTGATGCCCACGAACTGCTGGAGCATCGCGAGCACGATGCCGACCCACACGATGGGCAGGAACCCGAAGCGGCCGCCCTTCAGGTCCGCCAGGCGCGGCGTGTAGTTCGTGCGCACCGAGCGGCGGATCGCCACGACCTTGGACGGCGCGGCGTCCCCCTCGATGTCGCGCAGCACGCTCAGCGCCTCCTCTTCCCGCCCGCGGGCCACGAGGAAGCGCGGGGACTCCGAGATGAAGATGGCGCCGATGCCGTAGAAGAGCGCGGGCGGCAGGCCGCTGAAGAACATCCACCGCCACGCGGTGAGGCCCAGCCAGGTGGGGTTGGAGGCGGAGCCCGCGTAGAGCGCGATGGCGAAGTCCCCCAGCAGGGCTACGAAGATGCCGGTCACGATGGCCAGTTGCTGCAGCGACGCCAGGCGGCCGCGCAGGTACGCGGGGGCGATCTCCGCGATGTACGTGGGCGCCACGACGCTGGCGAAGCCCACCCCCAGGCCGCCCACCAGCCGCCAGATGCTCAGGTCCCACAGGGAGAACGCGAACCCCGACCCGATGGCGCTGACGATGAACAGGGCCGCCGCGAGCATCATCGCGCGCCGGCGGCCGTAGCGGTCCGCGAAGGGCCCCGCGGCGAAGGCGCCCGTCGCGGAGCCGACGAGCGCGGAGGACACCGCCAGCCCCAGGCCCAGGCTGCTCGCGGCGAACTCGGCCTTCAGGGCCGCGACGGTGCCGTTGATGACGGCGGTGTCGAAGCCGAAGAGGAACCCGCCCAGGGCGGCCACCACGGAGATGCCAATGACCCTGCCGGTGCGTGTCTCCCGTTGCGCCGGGGGCCCGCTCGTCGGGACATCGAGGACATCCGCCATGGCGCGCTCCCTCCCCCTCGGACGGGCACGGGTCCGGCCCTCGCGGGACGCACACCGGCCCTGGGAGAGAGGTGCCCCCCGGTGGCCACCGAAAGGCACCCCCGGACAGACGGCCGCTCGCGGGGCCGCCCGTTGGGGGCAGGGCCGCGAAGCCAGAGGCGGGCCGGAGCTCAGCCCTCGTCCGCCAGGCCGTACTCCTTGAGCTTGCGGGCGAGCGTGTTGCGGCCGATCTCCAGCGTCCGCGCCGCCGCGGTGCGGTTGCCCTTCACGGCCTCCAGCACGTGCAGGATGTGGCGGCGCTCCACCTCCGCCAGCGGCAGGAGCAGCGGCGCGTCCGGCGCGGCGGCGGGCCCGCGCGGCGTGGCGGAGGGTTCGGTCGCCGGGAGCGCCCGGTCCAGGGAGGGCAGGGGCAGGTGCTCCTCCAATATCTCCCCTTCGGACAGCACCACGGCGCTCTCGATGCAGTTCTCCAGCTCGCGCACGTTGCCGGGCCAGCGGTAGCGCTTGAGCCTCGCGAGCGCGGTGGCGCCCAGGCGGGGCACGGGCAGGCGGTGGCGCTTCGCGGCGGTGGCGACGAAGTGGCGGGCCAGCCGCTCGATGTCCTCCGCGCCGCGCTCGCGCAGCGGGGGCAGGAGCAGCTCCACGACCTTGATGCGGTAGTAGAGGTCCTCGCGGAACTTGCCTTCCTCCACCATGCGCGGCAGGTCGCGGTGGGTGGCCGCGACGATGCGCACGTCCACCTTGACGGCCTGCGTGCCGCCCACGCGCTCGAACTCGCGGTCCTGCAACACGCGCAAGAGCTTGCCCTGCACGGCCTGGGGCAATTCGCCCAGCTCGTCGATGAAGACGGTGCCGCCGTCGGCCGCCTCGAACTTGCCGGGCACGCGGTGGTCGGCGCCGGTGAAGGCGCCCTTCTCGTGGCCGAACAGCTCGTTCTCGATGAGGGCGGCGGGCAGGGCCGCGCAGTCCACCTTCACGAAGGGCTTGTCGCGCCGGGGGCCGTTGACGTGGATGGCGCGCGCGAACAGCTCCTTGCCGCAGCCGCTCTCCCCGCGCAGCAGCACCGTGGCGTCCGTGGGCGCGGCCTTCTGCACCAGGCGGTAGAGGGCCTTGAGCGGCGGGGCCTCTCCGATGATGCGGTTGAAGAAGTAGCCCACGGGGGCCTGCGGCTGATCCTTCGCGCGCTGCAGCTCCTGGTAGAGGCTGGTGGTCTGGAGCGCGGTGCTCACCTGGGCCGCGATGTCGGTGAGCTTCTGCGTGTCCTCCTCCGTGAAGGCGCCTCCGCCCAGGCGGTTGAGCACCTGGAGCACGCCGTACACGGCGCCGGCCGAGTCGCGCAGCGGCACCGCGGCCAGGCTGATGGTGCGGTAGCCCGTCATCCGGTCGATGTCCGCGAAGAAGCGGCGCTCGCCGCGAGGATCCGGCACGTGCACGGGCTCGCCGGCCTCCGCGACGTAGCCCGCGACGCCCTGGCCCAGCTTCACGCGGATCTGCGCGACCTCCGGCAGGTGCGCCGCGCGGCTGAACAGCTCCCGGCGCACCGGATCCAACAGCCACAGCGTGCCCCGGTCCGCCTGCAACGTGATGGCGATGCGGTCCACGAGCGTCTGGAGGAAGGCGTCCAGGTCCACCTCGCGCCCGACGAGGCCACCAAGGGGGAGCAGGACCTGGGACACATCCGGCGGGGACGAGGGCATGGCGGCGGGCAGCGGCGGAAGTGAGAAGGGCGCTGGGGGCACTGTAGCAGCGCAGGGCTCCGGGCTCGCGGCGCTCATGCGCCCGCCGCGCGGCCCAGCAGCATGCGCTGGCCCTCACGCGCGGGCTCGGTGAAGGGGAACAGGCCGCGCGCCTCCTGCGCCATGTCCTCCAGGAGCTCGTCCGCGTGGGACGGGTCGTGGTGGAAGAGGAAGAGGCGACCGGCGTGCAGGTCCTTGGCCACCTTGGCCGCGTCCATCATCGTCGAGTGGCCCCAGCCCTTCTTGGACATGCCCTTCCTGCCCTCGTACTCGTCGGGCGTGTACTGCGCGTCCAGGCACAGCGCGTCCGCGCCCTCGAAGTGGCGGGCGACGTCCGACGTGAGGCGCTCCGGCAGCTCCACGTCCGTCGCGTACACGAACGAGTGGCCGTCCGCTTCGACTCGATAAGCCATGCAGCCGTCCGGGTGCGGCACGTCGATGGGCGTCACCTTGAAGGGGCCGACCTCGACGGTGCGGCCGTGCAGCGCGGCGCCGAAGGCCATCTTCGAGCGCATGGTGGACAGCGGCACCGGGAACTGCGGCGGGCGCATCTGCTGCGACAGCGTGGACTCCAGCGCCTGGGCGCCATTCGCGCCGGGGCCGTACATCGTCAGCGACGTGGTGGGCAGGTACGCGGGCGTGAAGAAGGGGAAGCCCTGCACGTGGTCCCAGTGCAGGTGGGAGAAGAACATCGTCGCCTTCTGGGGGGCGCCCTCGCGCATCATCACCTCGCCCAGCGTGCGGATGCCCGTGCCCGCGTCGAGGATCAACCGCTCGCCCTGGCTCGTCACCTCCACGCACGCGGTGTTGCCACCGATGCGCGAGCCCGACACCGCGATGCTGCCCCGAACGCCAAAGAAGCGGATTTCCATGATGGGTCTCCTGGTGCTCCGACACCCGCTGGGGGCGCCCTGACGTGAGGGGGACAGAGCACGTCCGGTGCCAGCGCCAAGGGGCTGGAATCATTGGAGTGGCGGAGGAGGGGCAGGGCGGGCCGCTCCATTCTGGAGCGCCCTGGATGGGGCGGGCGGTCCAATCCGGCGCGGCCCCGCGACGCGGCGGATTCCTGGTACATCCGGGGCCCATGCCGGTCATCGCGTTCTGCACCATCAAGGGAGGCGTCGGGAAGACGACGCTGTGTTCGCACGTGGCGGCGGCGCTGGCGGACACAGGGCGCCGGGTGCTGCTGTTGGATCTGGATCCGCAGGCGCATGCGTCGCTGGTGCTGGGCCTGGAGACGCGCGAGGGCCCGTGCGTGGCGGACGCCTTCGGGCCGCGGCCGAAGCACCGGCTGGACGAGATTGTCGTGGCGTCGCCCAGGCGGCCGGGGTTGTTCATCGCGCCAGGGGCCCCGCGCATGGCGGCGCTGGAGCGCGAGCTGTTCGGGTGGGGCCACCGGCTCCAGGCGATTCCGCGCGCGTTGAAGACGCTGTCGTGGACGCCGGACGTCATCGTCGTGGACACGCCGCCGAGCATCGGCGCGTTCACGGAGGCCGTGCTGGCTTACTCGGACGTGGTGGTGGCGCCGGTGCCCACGGGCGCGTTCGCGTTGCAGGGGCTGGGGGAGATTGAGACCGCGTGGCGCGACGTGCGCGAGGAGGGCGGCCAGTTGGTGGCCGCCGTGAACCTGTGGGACCGGCGCACGCCCGCGACCAACGAGGCGATGGAGGCGGCGCTGAAGGACGTGACGGTGCCGGTGCTGAAGGCCCGCATCCCGCGCTCGGAGTCCATCAACCAGGCGGGGCTGGGCTACGAGGTGGTCTTCGACGTGAGCCCCAACGCGGCGGGCGCGGAGGAGCTGCGCGCCATGGCCCGCGAGCTGGCGAAGCTCGCGGGGCTGCGCTGAGGCGAGTCCCTATCGCTGCTGAGCGACGATGAGGCCGCGTCGCACATCGACGGCGTAGAGCCCGCCGGCATCCGAGGCGGTGTCGTTCGGGTCGCAGAGTTCGGTGTGCGCGTAGATGCCGACCAGGATGATTCCATCCGGCAGCTGCTCCACCGACACCTGGTAGATGTCGCGACGGAAGAGGCACAGCTCAACCGGCGTCGCGTCCTTGGGCGGCTTGCGGTCCAAGGGGAGAAAATCATCCATCGCGAGCTGGACGGCGGTGGCGACGTCCCCACTGAGGAGTGTCGTCCTGCCCTCCTGAAAGAGGAGGGGCGGGAAGACGAACTTCTGGGCCTCCTCGGGAGGCGCATGCGGTGGGCGCGTCGAGCGCTGGAACAGGGAGCACCCGCTCAACGCAACGAGCGACAGAACAAGCAGCGACGCGCGTGTCATCGGGAGCCCTCCGGCACAGGCTGGACTCAATCCCAAAGTACGTCCCGTTACCATCCCGGCGATACGAGTAGCCGCTGCACGCCACGAGCAGCGTGAGCGCTGCCATCCAAACCAAACGCACCATGCCGTCCCTGCTGCCCCTTGAGACGCGGGGAGCGGGAAGGCTGGCATCACGTAAGAGACGGCGGAAGTCCGGCATGGCACAACGTATCATGACTGGAAAACGTGAAAGTCACGCCATGCAGGGACTTGAGCGCGGAGCGCCTCAGTCCGGCTGTCCGATGGTGCCGGTCCGCAGGGGTCCGGCGCGCCGATAGGTGAGCAGCACCACGCCGTTGGGCGTGATTCGCGACGCGGCGAGCTGCAGCGTGCGGGGCTGCGTTCCCGTTCCGAAGAGGCGCCGGCCGCTGCCCAGCGTCACGGGGAAGACGTGCAGATGCAGCACGTCCACCAGGTCATGCTCCAGCAGGGTCTGGAACAGGCCGCCACTGCCATGCACCTGCAGCTCGCGGCCGGGCAGGGCCTTGAGGCGGCGCACCGCCTCCACCGTGTCCCCCTCCAACAGCTTCGAGTTCGCCCACTCCACGCGGCGCAGGGTGGTGGACGCCACGTACTTGGGCAGCCTGTTGAGCGGCCCGGCGATGGGGTCGTCCGGCGCCGTCACCTTCGGCCAGTAGCCCGCGAAGATGTCGTACGTCCCGCGCCCGAGCAGGAACGCGTCCGCCCGGCTGAAGATGTCGACGACGTGCGCGCCGAACTCCGGGCTGGAATGCGGCTGCACCCAGCCGCCGTGGGCGAAGCCGCCGCTCGGGTCTTCCTCCGGGGCTCCCGGGGACTGCACCACTCCGTCCAGCGTCACGAACTCCGTCACCGTCAGCTCCATCGTCGCATCCATCCCTTCCGGGCAGTCCCTTCGCCCGTCTATCTCCGCGACGAACAGGCCGCGCATGGATCGACACGCGGGGATTTTCAGCGGAGTTCCCGGGCGAGGAAGGCGGCGCTCGTTTTCTGAAAGCCCCCATGCGCGTTCCGGACGAGGATGGCGGCACATGGACTACCAGGCGGTGTTGTCGGAGGTCTGGGACGCGGTGCGGCCTGTGCTGGGGCAGGGCCGCGTGGCGACGTACATCCCGGCGCTGGCGGCGGTGGATCCCCACCGCTTCGGCATGGCGCTCGCGACGGTGGAGGGGGACGTGTACGGCGTGGGGGACTGGCGCGAGCCGTTCTCCATCCAGAGCATCTCCAAGGTGTTCACGCTGGCGCTCACGCTGTCGCGGGACGGGGACGCGCTGTGGCGGCGCGTGGGCAAGGAGCCGTCGGGCAATCCGTTCAACTCGCTGGTTCAGCTGGAGTACGAGCAGGGCATCCCGCGCAACCCCTTCATCAACGCGGGCGCGCTGGTCATCACGGATCGCCTGCAGCGGCTCACCGGGGATGCGCGCGGCACGCTTCGGGACTTCCTCCGCGCGGAGAGTGGCAACCCGCTGGTGGACTTCGATCCGGTCATCGCCGCGTCGGAGGCGGAGCACGGGCACCGCAACAGCGCGCTGGCCCACTTCATGGCGAGCTACGGCAACATGGAGAGCGCCGTCCCGGAGGTGCTGGAGCACTACTTCTGGCAGTGCTCGCTGGCGATGAGCTGCGCGGACCTGGCGCGGGCGTGTGGGTTCCTCGCGCGTCACGGGCAACGTGCGGATGGGGCGCGGCTGCTCACGCGCAGCCAGGCCAAGCAGGTCAACGCGGTGATGCTCACCTGCGGCACGTACGACGCGGCGGGGGAGTTCGCCTATCGAGTCGGGCTGCCCGGCAAGAGCGGCGTGGGCGGAGGCATCATCGCCGTCATCCCCAACCGCTGCGGCCTGTGCGTGTGGAGCCCCGGGCTGGATGCACGGGGCAACTCGGTGGCGGGCGTGGAGGCGCTGGACCGGTTCACGACGCTGACCGGCCTGTCCATCTTCTAGAGGCCGGGTCTGGGATCACTGGCCTTGTTCCTCGAGGGCCTTCAGTCCCCAGCGCTCCCGCTGAGAATCAGCTCGCGGACGGAAGCTCCGCGCTGCGCAGGGTCTTCGGGCCCTGCGCCGTCCACTGTGACAGCCGCAGGGTCGCGCCCTTCGCGGAGGCGTGGGGCTCCACCTCCACGAAGGTGAAGCGCTGCTCCAGCTTCGCGTGCTTCTGCTTCGCCGGGTCCAGCGACGGATTGCCCTGGAGCTCCGCGAGGTATTCGCCCCATTCCTCGTCGGAGGCTTCGGGGGCGGGGAGCCGCAGGAGGGAGATCCACGTCCCGGTGTTGGCGTAGAGCGGCCCGTCGCCCTCGTGCCAGCGGGCCGCGTGCGTGTGGCCCATCACCACCGCCTGGGGGTTGTACTTCTTGCCCAGCCGCGCGGTCTCCGCGAGCTCGTCCTTGCCGGGCTCCAGCGCGAAGTAGTCCGTGCCGCTCCTGCCGGCGACCGCGCGGTGCAGGCGCGCGTAGAGCGCGAAGCCCGCCTTGGCCAGCTTCAGCCGCGCGCGGCCCAGGGCCTCCGGGTTGTCGAAGGCGTTGAGCTTCTCCGGGTCCAGCACCGACAACAGCGCCTCCACCTCGTCGTCCTTCAGGTCCACCCGCGCCAGGCCGCGCGCCAGGTGCGCGTCCGCGTCCGACGCGCCCACCGCGTCCATCGGCTCGAGCGCGAAGGCCGGCGCGAGGCTCCGGTTCTCCAGCAGGCGCCGGATGAGCGTGAGCGTCCCGGACGTGAACAGGACCTTGAGCGCGTCCGGCTTCACGCCGAGCGCCACCATCACCGCGCCCTGGAAGTCCGGCTTGAGCAGGTCCATGTACCGCATGCGGTGCTGGTGCTTGAGCGGGTTGAGCAGCGTCTTCACCAGCACCGAGCCCGGCGGATAGCGGAAGCGGTTCGCCCGCTCCGGCGACAGGAGCGAGTCGTAGTCGATGCGGTTCGCCACGTCGGTGTGCTCGCCATGCGTGACGAGCACGTGCGACCCGCCGACCTCCAGTCGCAGGGGCGCGGTGCCGTCCCGGAACTCCAACCGCGAAGCCACGTCCGGCGGCTGCCCGAGCGCCGAGCGGATCACCCCCTGGACGTCCGGCAGCGCCAGCTCCAGGTCATGGTTGCCCACCACCATCGTCGCCCGGCCTCCCGCGGCCAGCACCCGCCCGAGCGCCTTCAGCGCGGGCGCGGTCGCCGCGGACGTCACCAGCGCCCGGGCCTGCTCCAGCGTCCGCCGCGGATCCACCGCCAGCGGGTCGTCGTTGAGCAGGAAGTCGAAGCTGTCCCCGTTGAGCACGACGTGGGTCGGCGTGCCGGTGAAGGAGTCGAAGAGGGCGGGCAGCTCGGCGGCGCCCGCGAAGATGTCGTAGGGGCCTCCGTTGCCCAAGTGAAGGTCGCTGAGAATGAGCGTTCGCATCGGTCGATGCTCCTTTCAGGGAAGCGCCTGCAGATCGTTGTGCCGGATGCTCACGGCGGGATCGCCGAGCACCACGTAGTTGCGAGCGTCGTTGCGCTCAATCCACCGGTGCAGCAGCTCGCGCGGCTGAAGCTTGCCGTTGGACGTGTTGGCGTCCAGGTGCGTCAGCAGGATGTTGTTGGCGGCGGAGAAGCGGTCGCGGAAGTCGCGCAGCGCGTGGCCCACCGGCATGCCCGCCAGGATCTTCCAGAGCGTGTTGCGGAACGGGTGGAGGGTCGTCTGCGTCATCTGCAGGGGCCGGATGGAGAAGCCCCAGGCCCGCTCCACGTGGCCAATCACCGCCAGCGCGCCGCCGTTGGGGTGGGCCAGCAGCCGCCGGGGCAGGGCCGCGACGAAGGGCGCGCTCGCGAGCGCCTCGCCGCTGCGGTTGGCGTTCATCGGGAACTCGTCATGCGCGGGCGTGCCCATGCCGAAGCAGGCGAAGAAGAACGCCACTAGGCCATGGAGCCGGGCGTCGTCCTGGATGTCCGACGCCGCCACGTAGTGCGAGGGCGCCATCGCGCCAAAGCCGCTCCAGTCCTGGCTCAGCAGGGCGCCCTGCTTCGTGAGCTGGAGCGGATCATTCGCCTTGAAGCCCACGCCATGGGACGCGGTGAAGAGCACCGCCGGGCGCACCTCCTGGCCGTGGAGCGCGGAGAGCAGCCACTCGCGGGTCGCGTCGTCCTCGATGGCGTCACGGCTGGCGTAGCGGAGCTTCGCGGCGACCGTCTTCGCCGGCTGCGGTGCCTGATCCGCGGGGGCGCCCCGGGCCAGCGCGGTGACGAGGCTGTCCGCGCTGAGCTCCGTGGAGCGGTCCCCGGGGTGCTTGGGTCCCCACCAGCTCACCTGCCGGTGGTTGGGCACGGAGGCGCCCGTCTCATACGCCACCACGCTGTCCGCATAGCGCGCGTACTCCGCCGGCGTGTCGAAGGAGAGCCGGCCCACGGCGTAGGAGAGGGAGAGCGAGTGCTGCACGTCGTACGGGATGACGTCGGGCCCGCCCACGAGCAGCAGGTAGTAGGGCACGGCGGTCGCTCCACGTCGCCGATGGGCGCCCCGTACCGCTCCAGGAACTGATGCGCCGTCTCGCCGGCCTGGTAGGTGAGGACGTGGAGCCGGTCCGTCTCCGCGCGCGCGCGCCGGTGGGCGATGAGCGGCTCCAGGCTCTTGCGCAGCTCGTCGGAGGCGGAGGCCGCGAACACCACGCCCCAGCCGGCCTGGGTGTAGTCCTCCGGCGGCGCGTCCGGCGGCAGGCCGAAGGAGACGCGCATGGGGAGGAAGTCGAGCCACTTCTTCCACGCCTCGAAGTACGCGGCCTCGCCCCGGGGCTCCGCCACCTCCGCGGCCGCCGGCAGCGTGATGGGCGGCACCAGGTACTGCCCGGTGACGCCGTCGATGCCGTTGAGGATCAGCGGATCTTCCGGGCTGGGGATGGGGCGCTCCACGTTCACCTCCTCCCCGCCATCCTAGGCCTCCGCGCTGACCTGGAAAGAGCGGACAGGGGTCTGGCTGTCCGGCCCTCGGCGTTCGTGAGCAGGTGGTGTCGCGTGGCGGGCGCGCCGTCCGACCCCGGGGCTGAGGTGTCCTCGGGTCCACAGACGCCTCGTCCTCTCGGGCAGGGACCGGCCGCGGCGTCGTGGCAATCCCTTACGTCCCGTTCGCGCCGGGCTGGACTTGTGTCGTGCGGACACAAGCCATTGTGTTGTGTCTGACTTTGACTTGTCGCGTCTGGCATTGCGGGGCGTGTCTGTGTTCACGTCCGTTCCGCGTCCGGCACGCCTGGCACCCCTCGCCAGGCGGGTCCGGCCGCAAGGGAGAGCACTCATGACGAAGAAGGCCTCGGTCCAGGATGTGGTGCAGGGCTGGCTGTCCGGTGATGAGGAGTCCCATGGCATGACGAACCCGGCGGGTCCGGTGTTCGTGGGAGGTGCGCGCACGGAGCAGGCGCTCACGGAGTCCAACCTGGTGGCGGACACGGGCTGCAGCAGCTGCAGCGCGTCCTCCACCGCGTTCTGCTGTTGATCCATCGCGGCCCCCCGTCCGCATGAATCACCCCTCCGGTTTCCGTGCGCGGTGCCGGAGGGCTTTTGCGCCGTTCCCACCTCCGGTCCCCACCCCCAGGGAGCCCCCTCATGGTCCACGAGGAAGCGTCGATGGCTGCCGAGGTCCCTCCCGAGGGATGGCTCGCGCGCCCCGTGAACGTCCTGCTGGCGCCGCATCTGGACTCGCTCGCGGAGCGGCTGTCGCGGATGGAGGGCCTCTCCCCGGCGGAGCGCGGCGTGGTGGAGGCCGCCGCCCGGGAGGCGCTGGGCTTCAGCGCCCAGCTCAAGCTCAACCGCGTGCTCCTCCTGGAGCTGCACGCCGCGTCGCTGGAGGGACGGCTCGACGCCGCGGACCCGCCGGGACGGTGGGCCCGGTTCCTGGAGCAGGCCTGCACCTCCGACTTCCACACGCACCTGCGCGGACGCTACCCGCCGCTCCTGGACAGGCTGGCGACGCTGGGCCGACTCCAGACCCAGGCGGTGCTGCGGCTGGCGGAACGGTTCGTCGCGGACCGCGAATCACTGACGGAGCTGCCGGGCCGTCCTCGCGGCGCGCTGAAGCGCCTGCGGCTGGGGGAGGGGGATGCCCACCGGGGCGGCCAGACGGTGGCGCTGCTGGAGCTGGAGGCGGGCACGGTGCTCTACAAGCCCCGGTGCATGCGCGTGGATCGCGCGCTGGAGGGGCTGCTCGCGCGCGTGCTGGCGCCGGACGAGGAATCCACGCGGATCCGCGTGCCGGCCGTGCTGGTGCGCGCGGGCTACGGCTGGGCGGAGTTCGTGGAGCACCGCTTCTGCGCGAACGACGCCGAGCTCGCGCGCTTCTACCGGAACCTGGGCCACTGGCTCGCGGTGATGCGCCTCCTGGGCGGCACGGACCTGCACTCGGAGAACCTCATCGCGCACGGGCCGGTGCCCGTGGTGGTGGACGTGGAGAGCCTCTTCACCCCGGATCCGCCCGTGCCCCCGGCGGAGCGCGGGCTGGCGGTGGACCTGGCGGCGAAGGCCATCCGCGGCACCGTCCTGCGCACGGGCCTGCTCCCCGTGCGCAGCGGCGGCCCGGGCCTGGGCGGCCTGGACATCTCCGCGGCGGGTTCGCTCCCGGGCCAGCAGCCGCGCATCGCGGCGCCCCTCATCGTCGGCGGGGGCACGGACGGGGCCCACCTGGGCATGGCGCTGATGGAGCGCCCGCACGCGAAGAACCACCCCAGCCCGGAGCCCGTGCTCGCGCGGCACTGGGACCAGGTCGTGGAGGGCTTCCAGGAGCTGACCGCGCGGATGAAGGCGCTGGACGCGTACGGAGGGCTGCGCCCGCTGCTGGAGCCGTTCACGGGCGCGGTGGTCCGGCGCATCCTGCGGCCCACGCAGACGTATGCGGAGCTGCTGCGCATGCTCTGGCACCCGGCCTCGCTGCACGACGCGCCCAGGGCCCACGCGCGGGCGCGGGACGTGATGCGCAAGAACGCCGACGTGTCCCCCGGCGCGCCTCCGCCACGCCCGTCATCGACGAGGAGCTGGCGGACCTGTGCGTGGGGGACATCCCCGTGTTCACCCAGCCGGTGACCCGGAGCGTGGTCGACGCCGCGCTGGAGGCGTGGCGTTCGGTGGATGAGTCGCTGGAGGCGATGACCATCCAGAGCACGCTGATCAGCGCCTACCTCAACGAGAAGACCGTGCCGCCTCGCGTCCCCGCGCCGGCCACGCCCGCGCGCCG
>NZ_JBKGHJ010000018.1:0-38583 GCF_046520365.1 Corallococcus sp. 4LFB | reverse complement strand
GCGGACACGGGCGCGACAGCGTGGGCACCCCCGCGCAGCTCGCGCTGTGCGCCGGGGCCGCCGCCGTCACCACGGCGCTGGGGCTGTACGTGCAGGACGTGCTCAACGCGCGCTTCCTGCCGGCCCGGGGCTACTTCCCGCTGCTGGTGGACTACGCGGTGGTGGCGCTGTTCTGGAGCATCGGCACGCTGCCGGCGAACCTGGCCATGGACCTGGACGCGGTGGCCACCCGGGGCATGCGCCTGGAGGCCACCCTCACCGGCGAGGTGCGCGGGCTGGTGGCCCGGGCGCTCACGCTCTACCGCCAGAGCCAGGACGAGGCGCGCAAGCTGGCCACGGGCCCGGGCCGCGAGAAGCTCCAGGCCGTGCTCGGCAAGCTGGCCCGGGACGCCTTCACGCTGGCGGAGTCCCACACGGAGCTGGAGGCCCAGCTCGCCGCCGCGTCCCAGGGGAGCGTGGACTCGCAGGTGCAGGAATTGAAGAAGCGCGCCCAGGACGCGCAGGACGGCGTGGCCCGGCGCCAGCTGGAGCGCGCCGCCGCGTCGCTGGGGGAGGAGCTCAACCACCTGGACGCGCTGTCACGCCGCCAGGAGCGCCTCCTCGCGCAGCTGCACGCCCAGGTGGCCCTGCTGGAGCGGGCCCGCGTGTGCTTCATCGGGGCCCGGGCCACGTCCCCCCTCGCTGGAGGCGGCGGCGACCGGGTCCAGGCCCTCGCGGACAAGCTCTCCGCCCTGGACCTGGAGTCCTCCGGCGCGGAGGGGGCGGCGCAGGCCGCGCGCGTCCCGGCGCTCCGCTCGTAGGAGGCTCCAGGGAGGCTCCAGGGCCCGCGGCTCCCTACTTCGCCGAGGCGCGGGGAGGCGCGGGTGCGTTTGCGCGCCGGGGGCGGCCCTTCTTCGCGGCGGTGACGCGCGGGGTGTGCAGCTCGCTGGCGATGCGCTGCTCAATCTCCTCGCGGGTGCGGCGGCTGACCTCCAGCGCGGCGTTGATGCGCTCGCGCACGACGTCCGCCTGGGCCTCCGCGGCCGCGCGGTACTCCGCGATGTCCCGGCGCAGCTCCAGGCGCCCCTCGCTGGCGTTCGCCGTGCCCGCCTTCTTCCGGGGCGCCGTCTTGCGCCGCGCGGGCCGCCCGCCCGCCGGATTCCCGGTGTCCTGTGGTCCCTGTGCCTTGCGCGCCATCTGTCTGCCCCCTCGTGCGATCGCTCGCGTGTGGGCGGAAAGGTGGGGTTTGTGCGCCCGGCACGGAAGTCTGGCCCCGGGTCGGATGGAGGCCAGGCAGCCGGACAATGTAGGTGCGCGGCAACAGTGGTGCTTCTCAAGGCCTCCAGGAAGGCGCTAAGAGGGCCGCACCGTTCCTGGGCCAAGGGGCAGTTGGACTGATAGCTCAGGAACTCCCGCATCACCCCCAGGGCCGGGATGCGAGCAAGCCTTCGAGCCCCGCGCACCCCGGCTGGCCGGGACCCGCGCTGGAGCGAACAGTGAGGGAATCCCCGTGGCGGTCTCTTTCCTGAACCGGAAACACAACCTGGACCGGATGTCGCTGCGCGACCTGGTCTATTCGTTCTTCACCTACTACGCCGTCGTCGCCTACATCCTCATCGGCATCACCTGCATCGTGCTGTCGGTGAAGTGGTTCGAGGCCCCGGCGCGCATGGCCGCGGCGGTGCTGGTGGCCACGGTGGCGTACCCGTTCGGCTGGTACCTCATCCACCGGTACATCCTGCACGGCCGCTTCCTCTACAAGTCCGCGGCGACGGCGGTGACGTGGAAGCGCATCCACTTCGACCACCACCAGGACCCGCACGACCTGCGCGTGCTCTTCGGCGCGCTGCACACCACGCTGCCCACCATCGCGCTGGTGCTCACGCCCATCGGCTACCTCATCGGCGGCCGGTCCGGCGCGGCGGCGGCGCTGGGCTGGGGCATGGTGACCACGTGCTTCTACGAGTTCTGCCACTGCATCCAGCACCTCAACTACGCCCCGCAGCAGAAGTGGCTGAAGGACATCAAGCGGCTGCACATGTCCCACCACTTCCACAACGAGCAGGGCAACTACGGCATCACGAACTACTTCTGGGACCGCCTGTTCGGCACGCTGTATGAGAAGGCGTCCGACAAGCCCAAGAGCCCCACCGTCTTCAACCTGGGCTACACGGCGGAAGAGGCGGTGAAGTACCCCTGGGTGGACAAGCTCTCCGGCGGCACCCGTGGCGACGGCCACCCGCGCCGCTTCTGGAGCGCCGAAGGGCTGAGCGCGCCGGAAGCCTCCAGCGAACAGCAGTCCTGACCCCCCTTCCCCGCTTCACCCCGGACCTCCCCGCGCGCTCCAGTCGCCCGGGGAGGTCTTCGTTTTTCAACGCGCGTCACGCGGAGAGCTGCTGGGCCTCGTCCTGCTGCTGCTCCTCGCGAAAGCGCTGGGCATTCAGGGGCGGCAGGGTGTGCACGCGCGCCACCAAGCACGCCGCGCTGCCCCCGGCCAGGTGGAATTGATCCAACCGCACGCTGACGGGCCGGCGCCCCAGGCCGCGCAGCACCGCCTCCACGCGGGGCACGCGCGCGCCGATGATGACGGTGTTGCCCACCTCCACCAGGTTGAGCCCGAACGCGAGCGCGTCCTCGCGCGCGATGGGAACCACCTGCTGGATGCCCTCCGTGCGCGCCAGCATCCGCAGCGACTCCGGCGTGAAGGCCTCCGGACACACCAGCGCGGTGCCGTCGGACAGCACGGTGAGCGCGGTGTCCAGGTGGTAGAGGTACGGGTCGCACAGCTCCAGCGGCGTCACGGGCGCGGAGAGGAAGGCCTCCAGCACGCCCGCGGCGCGCTGCGTGGACCGCATGCCCCAGCCCAGCAGGGCGCCCCGGCCCGCGGGCAGCATGGCCACGTCGCCCCCTTCGATGTGCACGCGCGGCGGCTCGATGACGTCGAAGCCGCGCGCGGCCAGCCACCGGGCCCTCGCGAGCTGCTCGTTGCGGCGCTGGCCATGGCGCATGGTGGCCAGCAGCGCGCGCAGCTCTCCTTCCTGCGAGACGAGCACCGCGTTGTCCTTGGCGAACACGGAGTCGAACGCGCCGTGGACGAAGGGCAGCTCGAAGAAGGTCCCGCCCTCCTTGCGCAGGGCGCGCAGGAACGCGCGGTGCTGGGTGCAGGCGCGGCGCCACGCGACGGCGCCGGGCTTCATATGCGGGTTGATGTTCCAGGCGACCTGATACGCGCAGTCGCGGGAGCGGACGTGGTCCTTCTCACAGCGCACCTGACTGACAGCGAAGGTGGCGGGAGCGATGTGGCCGGTGTTCAAGGTCATCCCCATACATGTGGCCGGAAGGCACTCCCGCCTTCCGGGATGTGTAGAGAGGGTGCGCACCATGAGCGGGCTTGGCGAGGTGGCTGGGGAAGCGGGGACGGAGGACGCACGCCTGTCTGAACGGCTTCACCGGACCCTCTTGCGTTTCAACCGCGCACGACTGGCCCCGGGGTTTCCCACCGAGGGCTGGCGAGCAGCCGTGCAGCAGGAGACGCAGTTGCGGTTGCTCGAGGGCGAGTACGTGGAAGCCGAGCGACAGCGCGTGGCGGCCTGGGCCGCCGAGGCCCCGGAGGACGCGGACGGGTTCATCGCGTGGTTCGAGGACCTGAAGGAGTCCGGTCCCGGACAGCATGATCCGCTGTTCCCATGGCTTGCCACGCAGGCCACGCGTGAGCAGATGAACTGGTTCCTCACGCAGGAGGTCGCGGGCGAAGCGGGCTTCGACGACCTGGTGGCGCTGACGCAGCTGCAGCTGCCCACGCAGGCGAAGCTGGAGCTGGCGCGCAACTACTGGGACGAGATGGGCCGCGGGCGCGAGGACGCGATGCACGGGCCGATGCTCGCGGAGATGGCGGCGAAGCTGGGGTTGCAGCCCACGGACGATGACACCGTGTGGGAAGCGCACGCGCTGGCGAACCTGCTCTGCGCGTTCGCGTTCAACCGCCGCTACACGTTCCACGCGGTGGGCGCGCTGGGCATCGTGGAGGAGACGGCGCCGGGCCGCACCGCGTGCGTCAACGAGGGCCTGAAGCGTCTGGGCTTCGACATGCGCGTGCGGCGCTATTACGCGCTGCACTCCACGCTGGACGTGAAGCACTCGGAGACGTGGAACAAGGAAGTGCTGCGGCCCTTGGTGGCGGCGAACCCCGCGTGCGCGCGGCCCCTGGCGGAAGGGGCGCTGCTGCGGCTGACCGCGGGCACGCGGTGCTTCGAGCGCTACCGCCACGAGCTGGGCCTGGACCTGAAGTCGCTCAGCTGAAAGCGGAGCCTGGCCGTCCTTCCCCCCGGAACCTTGCGCGTGTGCGCTGGCCCGGGGGGTGCGTTTCCCGAAGGACGGTTCGTCCGGGGGGAGGGGATGCGCGGCGGCCAGCGCGGACGCCAGCTTGGGGCGTTTCCCAAGGCCGAGCTGGAGGTCCCGATGTCCCTGTTCCGTTTCATCCCCGCCGCGGTGCTGCTCCTGACGGCGTGCGCTTCCCCGGGCACGTCCATGCAGGAGGTGATGCGCCGCACCGAGCCCCTCATGCCGAAGCGGCCGGATCCGCTCACCTACGGCACCCGGCCGGAGAACCCGGTGCGGGTGGGCTGGGGCGACAAGGGCGTGATGGCGTACTTCAAGCTCCTGCGCGGCCCCCAGGGCCAGCCGGTGGCGTGGCGCCGCATGGGGGACTGCTGCGAGTTCACCCAGGTGGACGGCCAGGGCCAGGGCCAGGGGAAGCTGTCCATCTTCGAGGTGACGTACGACGGGCTGGACACGCCCGTGGTGCTCTACGTGGACGCCTTCACGGGCGGCAACGTGTACGCGCCCTGGGGCTTCTCGCTGGAGGGCCAGGGGGACGCGCCGCCCGTGCCCGGGACGGAGCCGGAGGTCATCGACCTCTGAGGCACCGCTTCAAGCCCATGATTCCTTGAAAGCTCCCGGACTCCTGCGTCCCCCAAGCACGCGGCCCCCCCTTCCTGGGTGGGTCGTTCGTGCCTAGATGCAAGGGTCGACGGGAGTATGACTTTCCCCCGAGTGTTGACCGTCACGCTTACAACCTCCCTGTGTGCATGGGAGGTGCGGCCCCCTTGGCGCTGCGCTAAGCGTTCGACCGCTCTCCCGACGGAGGAGGAACCGTGGCGGCTGTGAAGAAGAAGCGTTGGCCGTATGTGCTGGGAGGCATCCTCGTCCTCCTGATCGCCATCGTGGCGGTGGTGCTGTGGCGCCTGGACGCCATCCTGCTGAAGACGGCGCGCGACCAGGCGGCGACGTACTCGCAGAAGCTGGGGCGCCCCATCGAGATTGGCGACGTCTCCACGAAGCTCTTTCCCTACGTGGGCGCTCGCATCCAGAACGTCACCGTGGGCCCCGCGGAAGGCGAGGACTTGCCGCTCGCGGAGGTGAAGGACGTGACGGTGAGCGTGGCGGCGATGCCGCTGCTCACGTCGAAGGGCAAGGACATCCGCGTGCAGGACGCGGAGGTGTCCGGGCTCACCGTGAACGTCATCCGCCTGCCCGACGGCACCACCAACGTGCAGCGGCTCCAGGAGAAGCTGGCCCAGCAGCAGCCCAAGGAGCAGCCGCCCGAGGAGCAGTCGCAGCCCACGGACCTGTCGGGCGTGCACGTGGAGCGCGCGGCGCTCACCGACGGCACCATCCGCTTCGTGGACCGCGCGGCGGGCGCGCAGGCGCGCGAGCTGGCGGTGAAGGACCTGGACATCGAGGTGAAGGACCTGCGGGTGGGCCAGCCCCTGAAGGTGGACCTGGCGGCCGCGGTGCTCGCGGAGAAGCAGAACCTCCAGATGACGCTCGCGGCGGCGCCGCTGCCGGCGACGCTCATCCCCACGCCGGAGCAGGTGACGCTGAAGGCGGAGCACATCGACCTGTCGCCGCTGGGGCCGTTCCTGCCCCCGGACGTGGGGCTGCAGGCGGGCACGCTGGACGCGGACTGGAAGGCGGACCTGGGCGGCGCGGTGCCCGGCGGCAAGGGCCCCACGAAGCTCGTGGGCGTCATCAAGGCGCTGGGGATGAAGTTCGCGGGCTCGGAGGGCGGCAAGGCGCTGGACGTGGTGCTCGACACGGACGTGACGGGCGACATGTCCACGGGTGACCTGGCGCTGGACAAGCTGAAGCTGGACCTGGGCCCCGCGGCCATCACGGGCAAGGGCCGGGTGAAGGGGCTGCTCACGGAGAAGCCCGTGGTGGAGGGCTTCGAGCTGGTGGGGCGCAACCTGGACCCGGCCGTGCTCGCCGAGTACTACCCGCCCCTGCGCAAGCAGCTCAACGGGATGATCGCCGGCCCCATTGGCCTGGACGTGCGCGGCAGCGGCACGCAGGACGCGCAGGCCCTCGACATCACGGTGGACCTGACGCCGGTGCGGCTGCGGGTGCCGGATCAGCTGACGAAGGACGCCGGCGGCGCGATGAAGCTGACCGCGAGGGTGACGGGCGCGGCGGCCAGCGGCGGCGCGCTCCACTTCGACGCGAAGTCGGACCTGAGCGGCGTGGACCTGCGGCCGGGCCTGATGGTGGACAAGGCGCCGGGGCAGCGGCTGGAGGTCGCGGCGACGGGCACGTACGCGCCGGCGAAGACGGGCAGCGGGATGACGGTGAACGTCACCCGCATGAGCCTGGGCGCGCTGGAGGACACGGTGACGGGCACCGCCACGGTGACGCTCGCGGGCACGGGCAAGAAGGCGACGACGACGTTCAAGGCGAACGTGAAGTCCGCCCGGCTGGATGCGGAGAAGTTGTTGATGAGCGAGGAGGAGGTGCTGGCGCGCACGGGCGGCAAGCCGCCGCCGGAGCCGCCGGTGGAGGCCAACCGCTTCAACGGCTACCGGGGTGACATCCAGTTCGCCATCGCGTCGCTGCGCTACGCGGCGATGGACATGAGCAACGTGACGGGCGTCGTGAAGATGGTGGACGACCTCATCACGGTGGAGAAGTTCTCGACGGGCGTCTACGGCGGCAAGGTCGTGGCGGATGGGACGACCATCCGCCTGGGGCCCGCGCCGGAGGCCCGGCCCTTCACGGCGAAGGTGCAGGTGCAGGGCCTGGAGGTGGCGCAGGCGCTGGCGGCGCGCACGCCGAAGCAGGTGCTGACGGGCACGTTCAACGGCAACGTGGACGTGCAGGGCGTGGGCTACACGCCGGAGAAGCTGCAGCAGACGCTGCTGGGCGGCATCAGCGGCAACCTGCTGGAGGGCACGTTCCTGGGCAAGGACCTGGTGTCGTCCGTGACGGGGCCGCTGGCCAAGGCGATTCCCTTCGCGAAGGCGCTCAAGAGCGGTGACGTGACGTCACTGGGTGGGGACCTGCCCTTCAGCGTGACCATCAAGAACGGGGTGGCGCAGCTGAGCAAGCCCATCACCTGGACGCGGCCGGAGGCGGCGATGAGCTTCGACGGCGGCATCGGGCTGGACGGCACGCTGAACCTGACGGGCGGCGTGTCGCTGACGCCCGCGACCATCAAGACGCTGACGGTGGGCAAGGTGACGCCGACGGAGGCCATCCCGGTGGGGGTGAAGCTCGGGGGCAAGGCCTGGAGCCCGGACGTGACGGGCGTGGACGTGAAGCCGGCGGCGACGACCATCCTGAAGCTGGCGGGGGCGTCCGTGGCGGGCAACCTGCTCGGAGAGAAGGGCAAGGCCGTGCAGGACATCATCACGGGCGGCCAGGACAAGGCGAAGGCCGAAGCGGAGGCGCGCGCCAACGAGGAGAAGAAGAAGCTGGAGGACCAGGCCCGCGCCGAGCAGGAGAAGGCGAAGAAGCGCGCCGAGGAAGAGGCGAAGAAGAAGCTCCGGGGCATCTTCGGCAAGTAGCCGCTGGGAGCACCTGTGTCTTGCGCACGCCGCGGAGCTCTCGAGGGAGCTTCGCGGCGTGGCTGTTTCAGGGGCTGACGTCGTAAGGTGGGTGGACGATGCCTACGCTGGAGCGGATTGAAATCGAGGGGTTCAAGTCCATCCGCGAGATGGCGCTCGACCTGCGCCCCATCAACGTCCTGATTGGCGCGAACGGCGCGGGGAAGAGCAACTTCATCTCCGTGTTCACGCTGCTCCAGCGGATGCGGGAGGGACGGCTCCAGCAGCACGTCGCGCAGGCAGGCGGCGCGGACAGCATGCTGCACTACGGGCGTAAGCGGACTTCGCAGCTTCGCCTCAAGCTCGCATTTTCCGCGCAACAGATCGCGCACCAGTTCGTGCTGACACCTTCAGATGAAGACTCTTTCATCGTCACGAACGACTCTGTCACGCCTCCCTCAAGCATTGAGACCTCTGCCCTACCGCTTTCAATAAGTCAAAACACTCTCAAAGAGGCCGTATGGTCGCTCAAGTACGAGTCACGTCTGCAAGAAGTCATTGCCGCGATAGAAGCGAATGCCCCCGCCTCGAACAAACACAATCTAGCTAAAGCCAGACGGCTCCTCATCCATCTTGGCACTCTCTTCAACGGCCTCAAGGTCTACCACTTTCAGGACACAAGTTCGGGCGCACGCCTGAAGCAGACCCAGGACATCAACGACAACGAAGCGCTCCGCGCGGATGCTTCGAACCTCGCCGCTTTCCTCTATCTCCTTCGAGAGAAGCACCCCGACAGCTACCGCCGCATCGTGGCGACTGTCCGGCTCGCGGCGCCCTATTTTGACGACTTCCGCCTGCGCCCCAACCCTTTGAACGAACAGAAGATCCTGCTGGAGTGGTCCGAGCGCGACTCCGACGACTACTTCAACGCGCATGCGCTGTCGGACGGGACGCTTCGCTTCATCTGCCTCGCGACGCTCCTGCTCCAGCCTGAATTGCCTCCGATGATCATCATCGACGAGCCGGAACTGGGTTTGCACCCCTACGCCATCCAGCTCCTCGCGGGCATGGTGCGCAGCGCATCACAGAAGTCGCAGATCATCCTCTCCACCCAGTCCGTGACGCTGGTGAATCAGTTCACCCCGGAAGACCTCGTCATCGTGGACCGCCAGGACCGTGCTTCGACTTTCCACCGGCCCACCGCGGAGGAAACGGCGTCCTGGCTGGAGAGCTACAGCCTGGGAGAGCTCTGGGAGAAGAACGTCCTGGGCGGTCGTCCGGGCTGAGCCATGAAGCGCGTCCTCATCCTCGTTGAAGGGCAGACCGAAGAGACCTTCGTCCGCGAAGTGCTCGCGCCCCACCTGCTTCGCCTGGGGCTGGCGCTCATTCCCCGTCTGGTGGTCACCAAGTACGTCAAAGAAGGCGGCAGCTTCAAAGGCGGCGTTCCCCAGTACGCGCTCGTGCAGGGAGACCTGCGACGCCTGCTTGGCGATACAGGCGCAACGTGCGTGACGACGATGCTCGACTACTACGGTCTGCCCAGGGACTTCCCAGGACTCGCGACCCGTCCCCAGGGCAACTGCTACACGCGCGTCGAGCACGTGGAGCGTGCCTTCGCTGAAGACATCACCCATCCCCGGTTCCTGCCCTACCTGGCGCTGCACGAGTTCGAAGCGATGGTGTTCGCCGAGCCAGGTCAGTGCTCCATCTCCTTTTCCACCGAGGAGATCACGAAGCTCAAGGCCATCCGCGCAGGAGTGCGATCCCCCGAGGAGATCAACGAGCATCCGGACACGGCTCCCTCCAAGCGCGTCCTGGCGATTTCTCCCGGCTACCAGAAGACCCTGCACGGGCCCCTGGCGGTGATGAGCATCGGGCTCTCCATCATTCGCGCCGCGTGCCCCCACTTCGCCCAGTGGCTCTCGAAGCTTGAAGCCCTCGCGGAGGGATAGGCCCACCTGTCCATGTCAGTCTGGGACCCGGTCCAATCCGCTCGCGCGGCGTCCTCTCGGGTCCCCGTGCTGCTGTGCACCCCGTCGGTGGCGCTGGCGGACGCCTTCGGTGTCGAAGACGTCCTGCGCGCAGGCACCACCGGCGGCTGAGCCGCTACTGCCCGGGGGTGCCGCGCGCTTCCCAGCCGGCCCCGGTGCCATCGGGCCGCCGCGGGGACCACCCCCGCGCCCGCCCATGTCCTCGCGGCGCATCTGCTGGTACTGCGTCAGCTGCTCCGCGCTGAGCACCTTCTGCATCTCCGTGTCCGTCTGCGTGCGCAGGTCGCGCATCTGCTGGCGCATGTCACGCCCCGGCCGGCCCCCCGCCATCGACGCCGTCAGCTCCTGGCGCTTCGCGTCCTCGGCCTGGATCGCCTTCGTCAGCGCCTGCTCCTGGCTGTAGTTGAGCCGCGCGTTGGTGACGAAGGCCTTGAGACGCTCGGAGCGCGCGGCCTCCGCCTGGGTCCGCATCTGGTCCACCTGCTGCTGCCACTGCTGGCGCTGCTCGGTGCGCTGCTCTTCCTGCACCGTGCGCATCAGCTCCTTCAGCGTCTGGCGCCCGCTGTCGGTGGTCATCGCCTCGCCCACCATCACACCGCGCAGCTCCTCGCGCAGCTTCGCGACCTCCGCCTCCAGGCCCGCGGGCGGAGGACCGCCCGTGCCCGCGGAGGCCGTGCCGCCGCCCTGCTCGAAGGCCATCATCCGCCGGGACAGCAGCTGCACCGTCTCCTCCAGCGCCTTCACGCGCATCTGGAGCGCCCGGACGTCCGCCGTCGAGTCCTGCACGCGGGGCGCCTCCTGGGTGACAGGGGCCTCCGACTTCCCAGGCCCCCACAGGGCCACCCCGAGCGCCAGCGAAGCCAACCCCACCGATGCGATGCCGAGAATGCGGTTCATGATGCTCTCCCTGACGGAGCTCCCGGCCGCCTATTCCATCGCGCGCCCGGAGCTCCGCCTCGCGCCTGCATCCTCCCACCCGCCCCCCTCCCAGGGAACCAACCCTCGACGCGCGCCTGCCTGCCCCCCGTGTCGCGAGCGTTGACCTCGTCCAGCCGGGCGCGGAGAGTCCCCCGCCATGACGCTCCGTCCCATCGCTGAAGTCGGCGCCGAGCTGGGTCTCGCGCCGGAAGACGTCCTCCCCTGGGGCCGCGACCGCGCCAAGGTGTCCCTGGACGCCCTGGGCCGCCGGACGCATCAGGGCCGCATGGTCCTGGTGTCGGCCATCAACCCCACGCCCCCGGGCGAGGGCAAGACGACCATGTCCGTGGCGCTGGCCATGGGCCTGCGCAAGCGGGGCCGCAAGGCGGTGGCGGCGCTGCGCGAGCCGTCCCTGGGGCCCGTCTTCGGCGTGAAGGGCGGCGGCACCGGCGGCGGGCAGGCGAGCCTGGAGCCGGCGGCGGACATCAACCTGCACTTCACCGGCGACCTGCACGCCATCACCAGCGCGCACAACCTGCTGTCCGCGCTGGTGGACAACGCCGTGTACTACGGCCACCCGGTGGCGCTGGAGGGCACGCGGGTGCGCTGGCGCCGCGCGATGGACATGAACGACCGGTTCCTGCGCAACGTCATCGTGGGGCTGGGCGGCAAGGCGCACGGCGTGCCGCGCGAGACGTCCTTCGACATCACCGCCGCCAGCGAGGTCATGGCCATCCTCGCGCTGGCGGAGAACCTGAAGGACCTGGAGGCGCGGCTGGGGCGCATCGTGGTGGGGCAGGCGCCGGACGGCTCGCCGGTGCGCGCGAACGACGTGAACGCGGCGGCGTCCATGGTGGCGCTGCTCAAGGACGCGCTGATGCCGAACCTGGCCCAGACGCGCGAGGGCGGGCCGGCCATCGTGCACGCGGGACCGTTCGGCAACATCGCGCACGGGTGCTCGTCGGTGGTGGGCACGCGGCTGGCGCTCGCGTACGCGGACGAGGTGGTGACGGAGGCCGGCTTCGGCTTCGACCTGGGCGCGGAGAAGTTCCTGGACATCAAGTGCCGGAGCGCGGGCGTGTGGCCCCGGGGCGTGATGCTGGTGGTGACGCTGCGGGCGCTCAAGCACCACGGCGGCGCGGCGGCGGACAAGGTGGCGGAGCCGGACCGCGAGGCGCTGCTCAAGGGCTTCGGCCACCTGGAGAAGCACCTGGAGTCGGTGGCGGCGTTCGGCCTGCCGGCGGTGCTGTGCGTGAACCGCTTCCCGCAGGACACGGAGAGCGAGCTGGACGAACTGCGCGCGTTCGCGAAGGCGCGGAACGTGGGCATCGCGGTGTGCGAGGGCTTCGGCAAGGGCGGCGAGGGTTCGCTGGAGCTGGCGGACACGGTGCTGGCGATGCTGGACGCGACGGACGCGGCGCCGCCGAAGCCGCGCTTCCTCTACGAGCTGGAGCAGACGCCGGAGGAGAAGATCCGCGCCATCGCGCGCACGGTGTACGGCGCGGACGACGTGGCCTTCACGCCGGGGGCCCGCAAGGACCTGGAGACGGCGCGGGCGCTGGGAGGCGCGGGGCTGCCGGTGTGCATGGCGAAGACGCACCTGTCCTTGTCGGACGACCCGACGAAGACGGGCCGGCCCCGGGGCTTCACGCTGACGGTGCGAGAGGTGCGCCTGTCCGCGGGAGCGGGCTTCCTGGTGGCGCTCACTGGAGAGCTGCTCACCATGCCGGGCCTGCCACGAGAGCCCGCCGCCCGCCGCGTCACCGTCCACCCCGATGGCCGCATCACGGGCCTGATGCAGGGCGAGTGACGTCAGGGGTAGGGCCTAGGGTGTCCCGCCGTTCACTCGACGGGAGCACGCCGCCCTGCCCCACCCGAAGCACGCCCAGCCCTGGCGCATCCACTTCTTCCAGCGACATCCGGAGGACGACCCGGCGCGCGCCGTGCCTGCCCGCGACTTCCTGGACGCCTGTCCGGACGCGGTCAGCGCGAAGCTGCTCGCCGTCGTGAAGGCCGTGGCGGACGCGCCGCCGCCCGCCTTCAGTGGCGGGGGCAAGTGGGAAGCCATGCACGGCGCCATGTCGGGGATCCATGAAGTCCGCGCGGATGGCAGGGGCCGGCGTCACTACCGCCTCTTCTGCCTCCTGGAGCGGGAGGGTGAAGCGCTGGGCCTGGGCGGCCCGAGCCTCGTCCTCCTGACCGGGAAGACGAAGGCGTTCCGCACCGTGATTTCGGAGTCCGACTACGCGAAGGTCCGCGCCCTCCGGGACGAGTACCAGCGCCGCCGTCCCCGGAGCGTGTGGGCCGGCTGAGGCGCGGACTACTTGCGGCGCACGCGGGGGGCGGGGGCCCGTGGCCGCACCGCCTTGCGGCGCTGGGGTGCTGGCACCAGTTGCAGGCGGCAGCCCAGCGCGGCGGCCAGCTTCGTGACCGTGGACAGCGTGGGGTTCGCGGAGGGCGCCGTGAACAGGCGGCGCACGACCTCCGGCGGGGTCTCCGCCCTGCGGGCCAGGTCCGCCTTGCTCAGTCCCGCCTCCTCGCGCCGCGCGTCCAGGGCGCGGATCAGCCGGTCCGCCGCGTCCACCTCCGCGCGCGCCTTCGCGTATGCCTCCGCGAAGGCCGGGCGCTTGAGCTTCTTCTCGAAGTAACGGTCGAATCCCGTGGGGGTCATGACAGGGCTCCAGGCTCCAATCCGGGCGTAGCATACAAGTTACGCCTGACAGTGACGTCAGGGGTAGGGCCTAGGGTGTCCCACCGTTCACTCGACGGGAGCACGCCACCCTGCCCCATCCCAAGCGCACCAAGACGTCCCCCCATCATCTTGACGGAATATCATCCAGGAATGATATTCCTTCTGGCCTGGTTGAAGTCGTTGGCACTGACGAGTTCAGGGACTGGTTCCTTGCGCTCGACGAGGACACCGCACGGTCCGTGGACCATTGCGTGGAGCTTCTGGCCGCGAAAGGGGTCTCGCTTGGACACCCATACTCCAGCCAGCTCAAGGGCACGGCCCAGCCGCTCCGGGAGCTCCGCATTCAATCAGGGGGACGTCCCATCCGGGTCTTCTACGCGTTCGACCCCACCCGTGACGCGGTCCTGCTCCTTGGCGGCGACAAGACCGGAGACAAGCGCTTCTACGAACGGATGATTCCCCAGGCGGAGAAGATCTGGCTGCGCTACCTGTGGGAGAGCGCCGCGGGTCTTCATGAAGAGTCGAAGAAGCGCGAGGAGACGGACTCATGAAGCTCCACAGCTGGAAGAGGATGCGCCAGGAGAAGTTCACACCGCGGCAACTCAAGGCGCAGGACGCGCGCGTCGAGCAGGAGCTCCTGGAGATGAGCCTGCGGGAGGTGCGCGAGTTCGCGGGACTCACGCAGACGCAGCTCGCCGAACGGATGGGCATCTCCCAGGGTCAGCTCTCCCAGACCGAAGCCCGGGAGGACCACCGGCTCTCCACGCTCCGGCGCGCGGTGGAGGCCATGGGGGGAGAGATCGAAATCTCCGCCGTCTTCGGCAACAAGCGGATCATCCTCAAGGGCGTCTGACGCACGAAGGGCCGCCCCGGTGCGTCCGGAGCGGCCCTTGGGCCCTGCTGGCTTCGCGTGCGGACGGCTAGACGCGGAAGGCGGTGGACAGCTCCTGGAGCTTGCCCAGGGACGTGTTGATCTGCCCCACCGCCTGCTCGGCGTTGCTGGTGGCCATCACCACGTCGCTCATCATCTCCGACAGCTGCGTCACCACCTCCGTCATCTGCGTGATGCCCGCGTTCTGCTGCGTCACCGAGGCGACGATCTGCCGCGCCGCCTGGCTGCTCTCCTGCACCACCTGGGTGATGTCCTTCAGCGTCGTCGCGGAGGCGAGCACCTGCTCGATGCCCTCCTCCATCTTCTGGCTGTCCCCTTCCGCGATGCCCACCGTCTCGCGGATGGCCTGGTTGATCTCCAGGAGGATCTTCCCGATGCGCTGCGTGCTCTGCAGCGACTGGCTGCTGAGCGCCCGCATCTCCTTGGCCACCACCGCGAAGCCCCGGCCCTCCTCGCCCGCCCGCGCCGCCTCGATGGCCGCGTTCAGCGCGAGCACGTTGGACTGGTCCGCCAGGTCCTTCACGCTGCCGATGATCTCACCCGCGTGCACCGCCTGCTCCGACAGCACGCCGATGCTCCCCACCAGCGCGCCCACCCGCGCGCGGATCTGCTGCAACCCCTCCGCGCTCCGCTCGATGGACACCTGCCCGGAGGCGCTGTACGCGTCCGCCTGCGCCGCCACCTTCAGCACCATCTCCGCGCGGCTGGCCGCCATGCCGGACGTCTGGGCGATCTCCGCGATGGTGGAGCTGGCCTCCGTGAGGCTGCGCGACTGGCTGGTCAGGAAGTTGAGCTGCTCGTGGCTCGCCACGTTCAGCCGCGCCGCCGCCGCCGTCAGCTCCGTCACCACCGCGTGCAGCGTGTTCGGCACCGAGCCCAGCCGCGTCATCAGCGTCTGGATGCTGCGCGCCAGCTCCCCCACCTCGTCCTGCGAGCTGGTGTCGATGGCCAGCGACAGGTCGCCCTCCCGCACGATGCGCGTCGCCGTCGCCGTCAGCCGCGCCAGGGGCGCCGTCACCTCGCGCAGCAGCCACACCGTGGCCACCGCGAGCGCCAGGATGCACGACAGCGACAGCACCAGCACCCACGTCAGCGTCGTGCCGTGCAGCGACGACACCTCCATGAAGGCCTCGCGCTGCGACGCCTCCTGCTGCGCCGTCACGGACTCCAGGCCGTCATGCACCGCGCGGTACGCGGGCTCCAGCTTCACGAGCGCGGCCTCCGCGGCCGCGTCGCTCCGGGCCGCCAGCTCCACCACCTGCGACGCCTCCTGCCAGTAGCGCGCGAAGGCGCCCTGCAGCGCCTCCAGCTTCGGACCGTCCACGTCCGGCAGCGCGCGCAGCGCCGCGAGCCCCTTGTTGAGCTCCACCACCTCCGCGTCCAGCGACTGCTGCTTCACCGCGTGCAGCGACACCGCGTCGCTCACGTCCTGGTGCAACGCGGCGAAGCCCGCGCGCGACGTCTGCGCCTGACTCACCGACGGCGCCAGACTGGAGCCGATGCGCTCCGAGGCCGCCCGCGTGCGCGAGCCCAACACCACCGTCACCGCCACGATGGCCACCAGGAACGCCGCCGCGACCACCGGCAGCACCATCATCTTCTGCTTGAGCCTCAACGCCATCACACACCCCCTCGCGGGCCCACGTCACCCATCCCGATGAAGCGCGGTCGTGCACCCGCGCCGGGCCTGCTGCGCCAGCTCATTGTCGCTCATCCTTCCGCGGCCCCAACGGGGCCCCCGACAGCCAAGGCCTCGTCAGGGCACGTAGGATAGACAACACCTCTCCCCCCGACTCAAGCCCGCGTCCCTTGAAATATCCTTCAAACGAGTCGGCATTGCCCCGCAGGTCATGCGGGACACTTCATCCTGACAGGTGGGACCCGTGGCGGAGGATGCCCCACGTCAGATGTGGGACGGCTCAGCACACGGGCAGGCGATCACCGCCGGGCCGGTTTTTCAGCGCGGGGGCTGGGGGAGGAAGGGCTCCACCTCGCGGCGGCAGGCGTCGTCGCACTCGGAGAAGCGGACGAGGAACGCCGCGTGCCGGGCGCACTTCTTGGGCCAGCGCGAGGCGCCGCCGTCAGGCAGGCACAGCTGGCGGAACTCGTCGCGGGTCTCCGTGAAGAGGGCCTCCCGCTGCGAGGGGGACAGGGCGTCCAGCGCGCGGTTGTCCCCCGCCTGGAGCCAGATGAAGACGCCCACCATCCCCACGAAGACGAGGCCCAGCCAGGTGCCCTTGCGCAGCCAGATGCTGGGGGGCGGGGCCAGCTCCTTCGCGAAGATGTTCTTGTCGTCGCCCCCTTCATCCGGAGGCGTCCCTTCGTTGCGCATGGGCTCCCTTCCATCCATGGCGCGTGCCAGCCGCACGGCCGCGCCGCAGCAGACACCAGCCCGCCCCGCGTTGCACCTTGCAACCGCCTTCCGGGCGAACCGTGCCGGATGCGATGCGCCCACCGTGCCTTGCGCCGCCCGGCATCCGACAGACGGGCCCGGCACGGGGCGTGCTCTTGGACTGGGGCCATGGAAGTGCGTGCCAGTGCCGAGGCGGTGGAGCGCCCCATGCGGGTGCTCGTGGTGGACGACGAGCGAAACATCCGCCACACCCTGCGCGTGTGTCTGGAGGGCCTGGGCTGCGAGGTGCGCGAGGCCGCCACGCCGGAGGCCGCGCTCGCCGCGCTCGCCCAGGGGCCGGCGGACCTGGCGTTCGTCGACCTGCGGCTGGGCAACGCGTCAGGCCTGGAGCTGCTGCCCCGCCTGCTCGCCGAGTCACCGGCCCTGGACGTCATCCTCATCACCGCCTACGCGACGTTCGACACGGCCGTGGAGGCGGTGAAGCGGGGCGCGCGCGACTACCTGCCCAAGCCGTTCACCCCCGCGCAGATCCGCCACGTGCTGGAGCGCGCGAGGGCGCAGCGGGAGCTGGCCTCGCAGCTGGGGGACCTGGAGGGCAGCTGGCGCAGGCGGTGCCGGAGGCCACGCTGGAGACGGCGTCACCGGCCATGCACGCGGCCCTCGGCTTCATCGCGCGCGCGGCCACGTCCGACGCGGCGGTGCTGCTGCGCGGGGAGAGCGGCACGGGGAAGGGCGTGCTCGCGCGGGCGCTGCACTCCATGAGCGCGCGGCGCAAGCGGCCCTTCGTCACCATCAACTGCCCCACCCTGTCCGAGCAGCTGCTGGCGAGCGAGCTGTTCGGCCACGCGCGCGGCGCCTTCACGGGCGCGGTGAAGGACCAGCCGGGGCGCGTGGAGCAGGCGGAAGGGGGCACGCTCTTCCTGGATGAAGTGGCGGAGATGAGCCCGTCGCTCCAGGCGCAGCTCTTGCGCTTCCTGCAGGAGAAGCAGTTCGAACGGCTGGGCGAGGCGCGCACGCGCAAGGCGGACGTGCGCGTGGTGGCGGCCACGCACCGCGACCTGGAGAGGGACGTGGCGGAGGGACGCTTCCGCGAGGACCTGATGTACCGGTTGAACGTCCTGGAGGTGAAGCTCCCCGCCCTGCGCGAGCGGCCGGAGGACCTCATCCCCCTGGCACGCCGCTTCGTCGCCTTCTTCGCGAAGGCCGCGCGACGTCCGGCCCCGGAGCTGTCGCCCGCCACGGAGGCGATGCTGCGGGCCTATGCGTGGCCGGGCAACGTGCGGGAGCTGCGCAACGCGCTGGAGCGCGCGCTCATCGTGGGGGCGTCCGGCGTGGTGGAGCCGCAGGCGTTCCCGGAGCGCATCGCGTCCGCGGTGGGGCCGGGCGTGAGCCTGGGCGGGCCGCACACGCTGGAAGAGGTGGAGCGCGAACACATCCTGCGGGTGATGGCCTCCGCGCCGACGCTGGACGAGGCGGCCCGGCTGCTCGGCATCGACGCGTCGACGCTGTGGCGCAAGCGCAAGAAGTACGAAGCGGACGCGAAGCCGGAGACGTGACGCCCGCGGCCTGTGCACCAGTGCATGCAGGCCTGGCCCCTGGGGGCGAGGCGTGCAGGGACATTTGCCCTCGCGAGTGGATTGCGCCCTTGCGCGCGCGTGAAGACCGTGGCTCGTCATGAACCTCATCGACGTGCTCATCCAGCAGCACCGCGACGCCGAAGCACTCTTCGAGGCGTGGCGTCACACTCCGGACGAAGAGAAGCCGGAGCTGTGCCTGCGCCTGGCCGAAACGCTCACGCTGCACACCACCCTCGAGGAGCGCTGGGTGTATCCCGTCGCGCGGACTGTCGTCGGCGGGCCGCACATCGACTTCGCGGTGGAGGAGCACGGGGAGATGATGCAGCTGCTCTCCGAGCTGCTGCGCATCCGCCACGACGCGCGCCGCCGCGACGCCACGGTGCGGCAGCTGGAGGCCGTGGTGGCGCAGCACATGTCCGAAGAGGAGCGCGACGTGCTGCCCCGGCTGCGCAAGATGGACTCGGGCGTGTTCGGCCCGTCCAGCGATGAAATCGTCCGCTCCGCGTCCGACGCGCGCAGCGAGGCGATGCGTCAACTGGAGACGTCCGCGCCGGTGTGACGCCGCTTCAGGCCTCCGCGGGTTGCGGGAGTGTGAACCAGAAGGTGCTGCCCTGCCCTGGCGTGCTCACCACGCCCAGCTCGCCGCCGTGCGCCTGGACGATGTCCCTTGCGATGGACAACCCCAGGCCGGCGCCTCCCGCCGGTGCGCCTGGGGCGCGGTAGAACTTCTCGAAGATGCGCGCCTGCTCCTGGGCGGGGATGCCCTCGCCGGTGTCTCGCACCTCGAAGCGCACGTGGGCTCCGTCGCGCGACACGTGCACCGACACCTCGCCATCCCGGGGCGTGTGCTTCACGCCGTTGCCCACCAGGTTTCCCAGCACCAGGTGCAGCCGGTCCGGATCCACGCGCACCGTCTCCACGTCGGGTGACAGGGATTGCGACAGGCGCACGCCCCGGTCCTCCGCCAGCGTTCGCTGCGCGGCCAGCGCGTGCTCCACCAGCGCCTCCGTGCGCACCTCCCGCATGTCCAGCTGGAGCTGCCCGGACTGGATGCGCGACAGGTCCAGCAGGTCGTCCACGATGCCCTGCAATCGCTCGCAGTCCTCGCGCGCCGCGAAGAGCAGGTCCGCCTGCTTCTCCGTCACCTGCCCCACGACCCCCTCCGCCACCAGGTGGATGGCCATGCGCAGCGACGTGAGCGGCGTGCGGAACTCGTGCGCCACCGTGGCCACCAGGTCGTTCTTCAATTCGTCGAAGCGCCGCAGCCGCGTCACGTCCTGGAGGATGAGCGTGGCGCCCACCACGTCCCCCGTTTCGCCGTGCACCGGGCTGCCTCGCGGCAGCAGCCACCGGCCGCCCTCCGGGGTCGCCTCCACCCGCACGGCCTCCTCGTAGCCCCGGGGCTGGTACGCGCCCCTCCCGCCCACGACGTGGGCTCGCACGCGCTCCAGCACCGCGCGCACCTCTGGATCCACGCGGCCCAGCGCGTCCCCACCGTCGTCCAGCCGCAGGCGCAGCACCTCCGCCGCCGCGGCGTTCACGTTGAGCAGCCCGCCGTCCGCGCCCAGCACCAGCACGGGGTCGGGCAGGCTGTCGATGGCCGCCTGCGACACCGCCTGCGCCTGGAGCAGCTCTCCCAGGCTGCTCTTGCGGTACTGCCCCAGCCGCTCCGCCATGGTGTTGAAGTCCCGGGCGAGCTGCGCGATTTCATCCCGCCCCTCCACCACCGCTCGCGCCTCCCCGTCGCCCTGCCCCAGGCGGCGCACCGCCTGCGACAGCACGGACACCGGCCGCAGCGCTCGCTGCACCAGCGACGTGGTGAAGAACAGACCGAAGCCCAGCGCCGCCACCACCGCGAGCACCATCAGCGTGTTCACGCGCTCGCTCTGCTGTCGCAGCCGCTCGCTCTTGCGCACCATCGCGTCCTGGTTCAGCGCGAGGATGGAGGACGCGGCGGCCTTCGCCTCCTGGAAGGCCGGGGAGAGCGAAGCGAAGTAGCGCGTGCGCGCGGCCTCCGGGTCCCGCTCCAGGAGGAAGGCATCGAAGGCGTCGCGGTACCGCGTCCACGCGGCCCGCAGCCGCCGCGTGGCCTCCGCCTCGCCGGGCTCGGTGATGTTGCCCTGCTGGACGCCCAGCTCCGTCTCCAGCGGCGGGCGCTGCGCGGCCTGCTGGGCCCGGCCTCGCTCGCGCTCTCCCGCGATGATGAACAGCGCGGCGCTGTCCATGCGCTCCAGCTGCTCGGTGATGCGCTGGGTGGCGAGCACGCTGCGGTAGTTGTCCTCCAGCACCCGCTGGCCGGAGCGGCCCACGTGCGCCAGGGTGATGACGGCCGTGGCGCCCAGCAAGAGCAGCGCCAGCACCAGCGGCGCCTGGGCCAGCAGCAGGCGCGAGCGCAGCGTCATGAGCGCTTCTCCTCGTGGGACTCGAAGGACACGACGTGGATGTCAAAGCCCTCCCCTTCCCGCAGGAGGCGCGCGTCCGCGGTCAGCCCCAACCGCTGGCGCCACTTCGCCTGGTTCGAGCGGCCGATGAGGATGTGCCCCACGCCGTGCGAGCGCGCGAAGTCCAGCAGCGCCGCCACGGGGTCGCTGGAGCGCAGGCGCACCACCTCCGCGCCCAGCTCCTTCGCCTTCTCGATGTTCATCAGCAAGTGCCGCTGCGCCTCCGCGTCGATGAGGTTCGGCGCCTCGCGCGGCGTCTCCACGTACACCACGAACCAGTCCGTGTTGAGCCGGCCCGCCATGCGTGAGCCCCGGCGCAGCAGCGTCGCCGCGCGCGGCGGATGGCTGGAGAGGGCCACCAGCACGCGGCCCCACGCGCCTGCCTTCTGGGACGCGTCCTCGCCCTCGCGGGCCTGCCTGCCCGTGGTGGCGCGGTCCAGGCTCTCCGCCACCTCCCGCAGGGCCAGCTCGCGCAGGGTGGAGAGGTTGTCTCCGGTGAAGAAGCGCGCCAGGGCGTGCGGCACCTTGTCGGGCGCGTAGATCTTCCCCGCCTTGAGCCGTTCGTGCAGGTCCTCCACCGCGAGGTCCAGGTTCACCACCTGATCCGCCGTCTTGAGGAAGCTGTCGGGCAGGGTCTCCCGCACGGTGACGCCGGTGTTGCGCTCCACCAGGTCGTTGAGGCTCTCCAGGTGCTGCACGTTGAAGGCGCCGATGACGTTGATGCCCGCGGCCAGCAGCGCCTGCACGTCCTGGTAGCGCTTGCGGTGGCGGCACACGGGCGCGTTGGTGTGGGCCAGCTCGTCCACGATGGCCACCTGCGGCTTGCGCGCGAGGATGGCGTCCAGGTCCAGCTCCTCCACCGTGACGTCGCGGTACGTGAGGCGCTGGCGCGGCACGACCTCCAGGCCCGCGACCAGGGCCTCCGTCTCCGGCCGGCCGTGCGTCTCGACGAAGCCCAGCACCACGTCCACGCCGCGCGCCTTGAGCGCGTGTGCCTCCTCCAGCATGCGGAACGTCTTGCCCACGCCCGCCGCGAAGCCGATGTAGAGCTTCAGCCGGCCGCGCCGGCCGCGCTCCACCAGCTCCAGGAAGTCCTCCGCGCGAGGGCGCCGCGTCGTCATGCCTGCCTTCTCCTCAGCGCGAAGCCGTGGGAGCGGGTCCGCCGAACTGCCGGTCCATCGCGAGGTTCAACGTCAGCACGTTCACCCGGGGCTCTCCCAGCACGCCGAACGTCCGGCCCTCCACCCAAGACGCCACCAACGCCCGCACGCGCGCCGGGTCCACGCCTCGGGCCCTCGCTACTCGAGGAACCTGCCACAGCGCGGCCTCCGGCGACACCTGCGGATCCAACCCGGACGCGGAGGCTGTCACCAGTTCGCCAGGGACGGGGCCTTCAGCCTCGGGGTTCTCGCGGCGCAGCCGTTCCGCCTCCGCCACCGCGCGGTCGCGGAGCTTCTGGGAGGTGGGCCCCAGGTTGCTGCCGCCGGAGGCCGTCGCGTCCCAGCCCGTGCCCGCGGCGGAGGGGCGCGGCTGGAAGTAGCCGGCTCGAGTGAAGCCCTGGGCGATGAGCGCGCTGCCCACCACCCGGCCCCGGTCGTCCTTCACCAGCGACCCGTTGGCCTCATGGGGGAACAGCACCTGCGCCACGCCGGTGACGGTCAGGGGGTACAGCACACCCGTGAGGAGCAGCGTGACGAGGCTGACTCGCAGGGCGGTGAGGAGCGCGGAGGCCATGGTGTCTGTGTTCCTTTCTTGCGGGCTCACGCCAGGCCCACGGTGGTGAGCAGCACGTCGATGACCTTGATGCCCACGAACGGGACGATGACGCCGCCCACGCCGTAGAGCAGCAGGCTGCGGCGCAGGAGCGCGGCGGCCCCCAGCGGCCGGTAGCGCACGCCCTTCAGCGCCAGGGGGATGAGCGCCACGATGATGAGCGCGTTGAAGATGACGGCGGACAGGATGGCGCTGAACGGCGACGTCAGGCCCATCACGTTGAGCGGGGCAATCTGGGGGAAGACGCCCATGAAGAGGGCCGGGAGGATGGCGAAGTACTTGGCGACGTCGTTGGCGATGGAGAACGTCGTCAGCGTGCCGCGCGTCATCAGGAGCTGCTTGCCCACCTCCACCACCTCCAGCAGCTTGGTGGGGTTGGAGTCCAGGTCCACCATGTTGCCGGCCTCCTTGGCGGCCTGGGTGCCGGTGTTCATCGCCACGCCCACGTCCGCCTGGGCCAGCGCGGGCGCGTCGTTGGTGCCGTCGCCCGTCATCGCCACGAGCTTGCCCTTGGCCTGCTCCGCGCGGATGAGCGCGAGCTTCGCCTCCGGGGTCGCCTCCGCCAGGAAGTCGTCCACGCCGGCCTCGCGCGCGATGGCCGCCGCGGTGCGCGGGTTGTCGCCGGTGATCATCACCGTGCGGATGCCCATGGCGCGGAAGCGGTCGAAGCGCTCCTTGATGCCGCCCTTCACCACGTCCTTCAGGTGGATGAGGCCCAGCACCCGCGCGCCCTCCGCCACCGCGAGCGGGGTGCCCCCCGCGTCACCGATGCGGCCCGCGACCTGGAGCAGCTCCTCCGGCACGGTGCCGCCCTGCGCCCGGGCGTGGCGCACGATGGCGTCCACCGCGCCCTTGCGGATGCTGCGGGGATGCGGGTCGCGCAGGTCACAGCCGCTCATGCGCGTCTGCGCGGTGAAGGGGACGAACGTGGCCTGATGGGCTCGCAGCTCGCGCGGGCGCAGCTTGTACGCGTCCTTCACCAGCGTGACGACGGAGCGCCCCTCCGGCGTCTCGTCCGCGAGGCTCGCGAGCTGCGCGGCCTCCGCCAGCTCCTCCACGCGGACGCCCGGCAGCGGCAGCAGCTCCGTGGCCATGCGGTTGCCCAGGGTGATGGTGCCCGTCTTGTCGAGCAGCAGCGTGTCCACGTCCCCCGCCGCCTCCACCGCGCGGCCGCTGAGCGCGAGCACGTTCTTGCGCAGGAGCCGGTCCATGCCCGCGATGCCGATGGCGCTCAGGAGGCCGCCGATGGTGGTGGGGATGAGGCACACGAGCAGCGCCACCACCGCCGTGCCGGACAGCGGCACGCCGGAGTAGAGCGCCAGCGGCACCAGCGTCACGCACGCCAGGAGGAACACCAGCGTGAGGCCCACGAGCAGGATGTGCAGGGCGATCTCGTTGGGCGTCTTCTTGCGGGCCGCGCCCTCCACCAGGCCGATCATCCGGTCGAGGAACGACTCGCCGGGGTCCACGCTGATGCGGATGACGATGCGGTCGGACAGCACCTTGGTGCCGCCCGTGACGGCGGAGCGGTCACCGCCGGACTCGCGGATGACGGGGGCGGACTCGCCGGTGACGGCGGACTCGTCCACGCTGGCGATGCCCTCCACCACCTCGCCGTCACCGGGGATGACGTCTCCGGCCTCGCACACCACGCGGTCGCCCTTGCGCAGGGCGGGTGCCGCGACGCGCTCCTCCTGGCCGTCGCCGTCGAGGCGGCGGGCCTGGGTGTCCTGACGCATGCGGCGCAGGGCGCTCGCCTGGGCCTTGCCCCGGCCCTCCGCCACGGCTTCCGCGAAGTTGGCGAAGAGGACGGTGAACCACAGCCACAGCATCACCGACACGGTGAACCAGACGGGCGCGCTGTCGGGCCCGCGGGCCACCAGGTCCTTGAGCACGAACACGGTGGTGAGCAGGCTCCCGGCCCACACCACGAACATCACCGGGTTGCGGGCCACGTCGCGCGGGTGGAGCTTCTTGAGGCTCTCCCACACCGCGGGCTTGAGCAGCGCGGGGTCCAGCAGCGAGGCCTGCTTGTTGACGGGGGGCATGCTCAGAACGCCTTTCCGGCCGCGCCGAGGAAGTGCTCGACGATGGGGCCCAGGGACAGCGCGGGGAAGAACGTCAGCGCGCCCACGATGATGACGACGCTCACGAGCAGGCCGGTGAAGAGGACGCCTTGCGTGGGGAAGGTGCCGGGCCCGGGGGCCACGACCTTCTTGCCCACGAGCGAGCCCGCCAGCGCCAGCACCGGCACCATCATCAGGAAGCGGCCCGCGAGCATCGACACGCCCAGGCTGATGTTCCAGAACGGGGTGTTGGCGTTGAGGCCCGCGAAGGCGCTGCCGTTGTTGGCGACGCCGCTGGTGAACGCGTAGAGGATTTCGGACAGGCCGTGGGGCCCGGCGTTGTTGAGGGACGCCGTGCCCCTCGGGAGCACCGCGCTCACGGCGGACAGGCCCAGGATGGCCAGCGGGAAGATGAGCACGTACAGCATGGCGAGCTTCATCTCGCGCGCTTCAATCTTCTTGCCCAGGAACTCCGGGGTGCGGCCCACCATCAGGCCCGCGATGAACACGGCGAGCACCGCCATCACGAGGATGCCGTAGAGGCCCGCGCCGACCCCGCCGAAGATGACCTCGCCCAGCTGCATGTTGACCAGCGGCACCAGGCCCCCCAGCGCCGTGAAGCTGTCATGCATGGAGTTGACCGCGCCGCACGACGCGTCGGTGGTGACGGTGGCGAACAGCGAGGAGGCCGCGACGCCGAAGCGCGTCTCCTTGCCCTCCAGGTTCCCGGCCTGGAGGACGTTCGCGGAGGCGAGCGCGGGGTTGGGTTGGGACTCGGCGGCGTAGCTGGCCGCGGCGCCCACGAGGAAGAGGACGGACATGGCGGCGAAGAGGGCCCAGCCCTGCTTCGTGTCGCCGGTCATCTTGCCGTAGGTGTACGTGAGGCCCGCGGGCAGCACGAAGATGAGCAGCAGCTGGACCAGGTTGGTGAGGGGCGTGGGGTTTTCGAAGGGGTGGGCGCTGTTGGCGTTGAAGAAGCCGCCGCCGTTGGTGCCCAGCATCTTGATGGCCTCCTGCGAGGCCACGGGCCCGAACGCGAGCGTCTGCTTCACGCCCTCCACGGTGGTGTGCTCGGGGTACGGCGCGAGGTTCTGGAGCACGCCCTGCGACACGAAGAACAGGGCCACGCCGAAGCTCAGGGGCAGGAGCACGTAGAGCGTGCCGCGCACCAGGTCCACCCAGAAGCTGCCCAGCGTCTTGCGGCCCTCCGGTCCGGGGCGGCGGGTGAGGCCGCGCGCCAGCGCGAGCGCGACGCCCAGGCCCGCGGCGGCGGACGTGAAGTTCTGCCACGTCAGGCCCAGCATCTGGGTGGCGTAGCTCATGGTGGATTCGCCGGCGTAGGACTGCCAGTTGGTGTTGGCGCTGAAGCTGGCGGCGGTGTTGAACGCGAGCTCCGGGCCCACGGCGGGCAGGTGCTGGGGGTTGAAGGGCAGCAGGTGCTGGAGGCGCTGGAGCGCGTAGACCCCCAGCACGCTGAACAGGCTGAAGGCGAGCAGGGAGGCCGTGTACTGGCCCCACGTCTGCTCCTGCTCACGGTCCACGCCGCACAGGCGCAGCAGGGCGCGCTCGACGGGGCCGAGCACGCGCGGCAGGGGTGGCGTCTGGGATTCGAAGACGCGGAAGAGGTAGACGCCCACGGGCTTCGTCAACGCGAGCACCAAGGCGAAGAACAGCAGGGTCTGCGACCAGCCGGCGAGGGTCATGGCGAGGTCCTAGAAGCGCTCGGGCTGGAGCAGGGCGTAGACGAGATAGGCGGACAGCAGCACCGCGAGCGCGATGCCAGCGACGTATTCGAAGGTCATGACGGGGGGACTCCTCACAAGCGCTCGCAGCCATGGGCGTAGGCCGCGGAGAGCGCGAAGAAACCAATGATCACCAGGATGACGACGAGGTCCATGGCGGGAAGCTCCGCTTCGGGTTCAGAAGGTGGCGGTCGCGCCGACGACGACCAGGGTCTGGGTTGAGCGCGGCAGTGGCGGGCCTTGCTCGCCACGCGCGGGTCCGTCGAAGACGTTTTGGGTCGAGTGGTCGTGGCGCGCCTCGGCCTTGAGGGAGAGGTGGTCTGCGGGCTTCACTTCCAGGGTGAGCGTGCCCTCGGCCAGCGTCTGCGCGGTGCCGCTGAGCAGGCCGTCGCGGTCGCGGTACACCTCCGCGCGCGCCGTCACGGCCACGGGGGGCGCGAGCTGGACCCGGACGTTGGCGCCCGCCGCATACCAGAGGGCGGCGGAGGTCCCGGGGCGGGCCTGCCGGCCGACGTCCGCGGTGGCGGCGGCGCTCACGGCGTCGGTGGCCTTCAGGGTGACGACGGTGTCCGCGAACAGACGCAGGGCTTCCATCTCGCCGGAGCCCTCGTTGCCCACGAAGGTGTTGAAGGCCGCGCTCAGCCGGTCCCCCGCGTAGGCGACCTGGGTGCCCAGGGCCTTGCCGCCGTTGTTGTCGCCAATGGTCTGCCAGCCATTGAGCAGCTGGAGCTGCGCGCTCCAGCGCTCATCGAACCGCCAGGTGCCCTTGAGGCCTGTCTGGTAGTAGGGCGAGAACTCGCCCATCCACGAGCGGGTGTAGGTCCAGTTGAGCTGGGATTGGAAGGACTCCAGGCCGATGTGGCTGGGATAGATGCCCGCCTCCAGGGTGAGGGGGCCCTGTTCGAAGGACAGGGAGGCCTGCTGCACGTAACGCCAGACGTCGGGGCCGGTGGCGTCCTCCTCGGGCTCCGCGCGGTGCAGGACATCCATGCCGGTGCCGAAGCCGAGCAGCACGTGGAAGCCCACGGGCTCCGGCGCCAGGCTCACGCCCAGCGACGCCAGGTTGACGGTGATTTCATCGTGCCGGCGGGCGGTGGTGCCGGTGCCCGGCAGGAAGTTCACGTCGCTGTCGGGGCGGTTGAAGTTGTAGCCAAAGTAGGCGTCCACGCCGCCCTCGACCTGGAGCCGGGCGAGCACGGAGGGCGCTTCGGGGGAGGCCTGGGTCAACAGCAGGCGGAGCAGGTGGGAAGCGGCTTCGGGAATTGGCATCTCGGGCTCTCTCCCTGAGCATCCGCCGTACCGGAGCGGGCCTTCGTCAGGCCCAAGCGTTCCGAGGGGTTGCGGGAGCGTGGCTCACGCCCGGATTGCAATGTGCACGAACCGGCCCCGGGCGTCCCTGCGAGGTGAAAGGGGACGACGGCGTTACAGTGGGGAGCGGAGGTGGTTGGCGTGCATCCGTGCCGGTGGAGCGAGAGCATCGAGCCCAGGCTTCAGCAGGCGACCGAGCGCATGCGCCGGCTGCGTGCCACACGGATGCCTGCCGCCGCGGTGCAGAGCCTGCGGCGCTGGTTCCGGATCCACCACACGTACAACTCGAACGCGATTGAAGGGAACCGGCTGACCCTGCCGGAGACGCGCGCCGTGGTGGAGGATGGAATCACCATCGCGGGCAAGTCCCTGAAGGACCACTTCGAGGCGGTGAACCTCGCGCATGCGCTCGATTTCGTCGAAGCGCTGGCCAGCAAGGATGCGGTGTTGAGTGAGCGGGACGTGCGCGAGATTCACGGCACCGTCCTGCGCGTCATCGACCCCGAGAATGCCGGTGTCTATCGGCGCATCAACGTGCGAATCGGGGGCTCGAAGCATGTGCCTCCGCAAGCCGTCCAGGTACCCGAGGAGATGCGGACGTTCGGAGAGTGGTTGGCTGGAGCCAAGACCGAGCACCCGGTGGTCGTCTGCGCCATCGCGCATGCGTGGTTCGAGACGATCCATCCCTTCGTGGATGGGAACGGACGGACTGGAAGGTTGATTGCCAACCTGCTGCTGATGCGGGAGCACTACCCGGCCATCGTCCTGCTCGTCGAGGACCGGGCGCGGTATTACATGGCGCTCGATGCATCCCATTCGGGAGATATCACCGCGATGGTGGAACTGACGCTCGACCGACTGGACCAGAGCTTCGAGGAGTACGAGCGCGCGGCCCGTGAGCTCACCGAGGTCCGTGAGCCTGCGATTGACTACCTGGCGGAGCAACTTGGCAAGACAAGGGCCGCGACGGCATCCCAGTTCGGCCGTTGGTACGAAGCGGTCCGTGTGCTTCATGGATCGCTCGTGGACTTCGCGGAGCAGTTGATGGCGAAGTTCCCGGAGGACAATCGGCCGCGCCTTCGGGTGTCCGACCTCCCTGCATTGACGGAGCGTGAGTGGGCCTCCATCCAGAAGGCCCCCTATTGGCTCTTCGGCCTGGTGGGTGACAGCCACGGCGCGCACATCGACCTTTCCTTCAGCGCGCTCCCCCCGGGAGGAGGGGTTGGCGGATGGAACAAGGAAGGCGCGGGTGTTCGTCTGACGCTTCCCAGCACGGAGGCTGTGCCCCAGGAGCACCGCATCGAGGCGGTTCCCACGGGGCACACCTTTCGCGTCCTACGCGACGGGAACTCCAGTCAGGCCGAGTCCGAAGTCTCCGTGCTCAAGCTCGCAACGGACCTCTGGACCTCGGCCATCAACCACCTGCTCCAGGCTCGCTGACGTCACGGGCTGCTGGACACGGAGGAGTCGCAGTCCGAGGTGCACTTGCCGGCGCAGGTGACCTGGCCGGGATACGATTCCAGGATGGTGCACTCGGTGCCGCCCGTGCAGGACACGAGTTCGCTGCACACCTGGGTGTCATCCACGCAGCGCGCCTTCGACACGCCGTCCAGCTTGAGCACGAGGCAAGACAGGCCCTGCGGACACTGGGGCAGGTCCACGCCGCACTCCTGCGCCAGGTCCAGCGACTGGCCCTCCCGCAGCTTCAACCTCCCCTGCTTCTCCCCGTCGTCCGAACCACAGGCAGCGAGGGTCATCACCGTCAGACAACAGCCCAGCATCCGCATCCAGCGCATCGTGGCTCCTTGGAAGGCGTGAAGCCTCAGCCCGGAGCAAGGCGTGGACCAGGAGGGCGGCGCAGGGATTCCGCGCGCTTGGCTCGAGGAACCCGCCTCGGAATTCTGATGCGGCCTCGGATCCCTGGCGGCCCGGGTTCATCGACCCGAGTCCTTTTCCAACGCGACCCCACGGTTCGCGCCAGGATTGAAGCGCACCTCGGACTGGAGTGTCACCGGAATGCATTGACGACATAGGCAGCCGCGACAGAGCCATCGAGAATGGCTGTGCCGGGCTTTGACTCGGGCAGTTTCCGCATCTGGTCATCGCTGAGCCGTGCCACTGCGCAGATGGGCACCTTGTCGCCATCCGGCGGGTGGGCCTCGTACCAGCGGATGACGACCTGGGGGCCGCTCGTCCAGACCTGCCCGTACAAGCGGGTCGTCGCCTCAAGCGTACCCAGATCTTCTCGCAGCATGCTCTCGATGGGCCCGTCGTAGAGGGTGATGCGGCGCGACCGGATCTGATTCGCGTCCAGCTCCGCCAACGCGGCGTCACCGACACGCATCTTCAGGTAGCGCATGACTTCGAGCGCTTTCTCCGAACACTCCTGCGGTCCAGGAGACCCGTCCGGGCGCAGGGAGACGCCACCGGTCGTGGTGCAAGCTGAGAACGCAGCAAGCAGGATGACAGAGGAGAGCAGTCTGGCTCGGCGGGTGGACATGTTCGTCACTTCTACTGCCGAATCAGCGTGCGATCCATCCTGACCATGACCTGAAGGTTTCCGTCTGACCGGAAGATCTGGAGGGCAAGATCCACGAGTTGCCCCTCATGCTCGAAGGCACTCTTGTCCGCCACAACCGCGATGGTTCCCGACTGCCCGGGAACAATCGTGGCGCGGGTCATCCGTAGCGCGAAGGGTCGCTTCGTGTAGCTCGCCATGTCGCGCGTCAGGTACGCGTCCGCGAACGCCCATGTGTTGCCGTAGCCGGTGTTCGTCAGGGTGACCAGAGCCGCCGCTTTGCCTGGGCCTGAGAAGACCTTGACGACCATCTCCATATCCGAGTCTTTCGGACGGGAGGCCGCTACGAATCGAAACGGCGTCTTCTTCACCTCCCCGTTCGCGAGAAGAGTCGCGTAGGCATGGTCGATGGAGTTCTCCTGCTCGCGATAGCGCTCGTTTTCCTCGGTCAGGGCGTCGTTCTTCTTGAGGGCGTCCATCAGGGCCGAGTGCATGGCCGCGTAGCTCTCCCGGTTTTTGAACACGTCAACCTGTTGGTCGAGAATCGGCGGCCACCCACCGCTGTCCTTCTCTCTCCACGGAGGCCTCACGAGGAACGGGATCTCGGTTCCATCAACCAGCGTCACGACCAGGGGGAGCCCTTCATCGCCGTCAAGATCCCGGATGGGCTCGATGATGACCTTGTTGCGGACCACCGTGAGCGGTTCGAGGCGGCCCTCCCAGCCAATGACCTTCGTCTTGCTGGGGTCAACGGATGCCTCGAAGCGCAGGGCCGTGATGACCTGCCCCGTCACGTAGACGGTTTGGGTGCCATCTGAAGGGTGCTCGGAGAGCAGGATGGTCCGCTGCTTGGGACGGTCGCACTTGTCGCCTGCCTTGGCAGTCACCGCGCTCAGAAGAAAGAAGACCAGGGCAGGCCCTGCGAGTGGGCTAAGTCGCATAGACGTGACAACGTACCAGGGTGGCATTCCCACAGCCAACCCAGGGGCCCCCATCAAGCCGGTCAAAATGGAGCTTGCGAGGATGGCCAACGAGCTTCTGACACAGGGCTCCGATTCGCGGAGTCCCATTGTGAAAGTGGAGGGGTGAGGTGGAGCGCCATTTCTACTGGGTGAGGCTGGGTGATGTGCCGCAATGGCTCATCGAGACGCCGACACGAGGAACAGGTGAGGCTTTTGACGAGCCTTGGATGTTCGCGGATGGCCGTGTCCTTGAAGAACCAGGGCGTATGAAGGCCCTCATCTCAACCCCAGGCAAGAGGCGGGCGTTCGTATTCTCCGTGATAGAGCAGACCCCCGTCGTCAGCCATGCCATCGCGAACGTCTTCCGGGCACTGGCCCCCGATGACGTGCAGCTCTTTCCCGTGTCGATAGCGGGGGAGTCCGAGCGGTCCTTCGTCGTCAATGCCACCAAGGTGGTTGATGCCATAGACGAGGCCCGGTGCCGGGAGGTGCATCACTATGAAGAGGACGACCCTGCCCCTGGATATGAAGGGGAGTACAACTGGATCTACGGACTGCGAATCGCCCCCACGAAGACCGAGGGCGCACAGGTCTTCCGGCTGAAGAAGTTCAAGACAGCGTTCATCGTGTCGGAGGACATCAAGAACGCCCTCGAAGGGGTCGGGAACCTGGGTGTGTCGTTCGAGCGCGTGACGGGAGCGCCCGAGCCCCACTGACCCTCTCAGAGCGCGAAGCGCGCGAGGAAGACCTTGTACTGGAGCGAGACGAAGAGCGTCTTCGGCGCCACCAGCCCCGCTTGAGCGAACATCGCGAACAGGGTGGCATCGGACTCGATGGGCTGCATCTTCGCGTAGGCCTGACGCCGGGCCTCCAGCTTCTCTGAAGTCACGCCGTACGCCCGCAGCCGGCGCAGCTCCACGTTCGTCAGCTCCGGGTCCTTGCCGACGCGGCAGCCCAGCACCAGCGGCGCTCCGGGCTTGAGCCTCCGCGTCACCTCCCGCAGCAACTCGACGCGGGCCTCGTCTCCGTCCACGTGGTGCAGCACGCCCATCAGCTGCGCGCCGTCGAACGGGGGACCGGGCGGCAGGGTGCGCAGCTCGCCTTCGTGCAGGTGCGTGCGCGCGAGCAGCCCCTCCGCATCCAATCGCTTGCGCGCGACCTCCAGCATCGGGCCGGAAGGCTCCACTCCCGTGAAGCGCCAGCCCGGCACGCTGAAGCGGAGATAGGGCACCAGCTCCGCGCCCGTGCCCAGGCCTACGTGCAGCAGTGACGCCGTCTCCTGGCCGTCCAAACAGGCCGCCAGGGCGCTGACACCCAGCTCATACGCCGCCTGGTAGCCGGCGAGGTTCACCGCGGCCTGGGCGTCGTAATGGGGCGCGCGGTCGGCGCCGAAGCCATGCGTGGGTGCGTGGGCGGAATGCTCGTGGGTCATGCCCCGAAGATGCGCCGGCCCCGCGCGGAATGGCAGAGCGGGGATTCAGACGGAGTCGGCGGATCTTTCGATGGTGCCCTCCTTCTCCGGTACGCCACTCCAACGCCAACCGGACCCGCTCCGTGTGGGGAATCCGCGCTGACAACACATTCCAAATCCTGGACCGCAGGATTCCCTGCGCTGACGCACAAAGACAGTCAGCCGACTACATCCAATCTGTAAGGCTTTAACGCCATTCTAAAGGAATCAGACCTATTACGTTTTCTTTTCAGAACCGGCACTGGGGGCCGAACGATGAGAGAAGAACTCGACACTTCCGACATGGAGTACGCCGATTTCGCGGTCCGTCATCAGTCCATCTTGATGGCGGTCGCGCGGAACATCTGTGGGGGGAACGCCACCGCTTGCGAGGACCTGGTCCAGGACGTCCTGCTGCGGGCCCTGCTGAAGTGGGACACCCTGCGCGGCTGGGGGGAGCCGGAGCGCCGCGCGTGGCTGGTGCGGGTGCTGCACAACCGCTTCCTCGACACGTGCCGCCGTTCGCGCACGGAAGCCACTACCGTCATCAACCTGGGCAACGTGCACAAGCTCTTCGAGGAGCCGGACGCGCCGGACCCGGAGCTGTGGGAGTGCGTCACCGAGGCCGAGCTGCTCAAGGCCGTCGCGTCGCTGCCCTTCAACCTGCGCCGGACCTTCGAGCTGCACTCCGAAGGGCTGCGTCACGCGGAGATCGGCCGCCGGCTGGGGGCGCCCGTGGGCACGGTGGGCACGTGGCTCTACCACGCGCGGCACAGGCTGCGTGACCAGCTTCGCGACATGGCCGAGGCCCGTCGGAAGCTGGGGAGCGGATGAACGCCCACTGCACCCACCTCCCCGCCTTCGTGGACGGAGAGCTGCCCCGCGAACACCACGAGGGCTTCCGCGCGCACCTGGCCTCCTGCGAGGCCTGCGGCGTCCGGTTCCATGACCTGCTTCAGGCGGACATCCTCGGGCGGCTGGCGATCGCGAAGGCGGCGCCGGCTTCCGACGCACCAGCGGCCTCCCCAGTGCCCTGGCCCGTCCCGTCCGAACCCGCCGAGGTCCTGGTCCCGCCGCCGCGGGCCGCGCCGCGCCGCTGGCGTCCCCACTGGAGCCACCTGGGGACGCTCGCCCTGGCGCTCGCGGCCGTGGGGACCTGGGCGGCGCGCGTGTCGCGTGACGCCCCCACGCCCTGGCCGTCGCCGGAGACCTCCCGCCCCCTGGAGGCCCGGCTGACGTCCGGGGCATTGGATGAACACCGCCCCTACGCGCCCATGCGCGGAGGGGCTTCCCCAACGGCGCGGCTGCCGCTGCGGGAGCTGGCCCGGATGGAGGAGCAGCAGGACTGGCGCGGCATCGCCTCCGCGTACCTGCTCTCGGGCGATGCGCGGCAGGCCCTGAGCTACCTGGGCAACGCGCCTGCCTCCCCGGACGTGGACTCCGACCGCGCGGTGGCGCTGGCGCTGGGCCACCCCGGAACCTCCGAGCAGACGTTGCTCGACAAGGCCCTGGCCGTGCTGGAGGACGTGCTCCGGAAGCGGCCGGACCATCCGCAGGCCCTGTGGAACCTGGCGCTCGTCCTGCGCAACCTGGAGCTGCCCCTGCTGGCGGCGGACGCCTTCGACGCCGTGGCGAAGCTGGGCGAGCCCGGCTGGAGCGTGGAGGCTCGGGACCATGCGCGCGAGCTGCGTGAACGGACGCAGGCCCGGGGCCGAGCCTGGAGGCAGGCCTTCGCGGCGACGCAGGACCTGATGGCGGATCCCACCGCGAGGCTGCCGCTGGAGGAGGCCACGCAATGGCCCGGCATCGTGCGGCTGGCCTTCTACGACGCGCTCCGCGCGGCGCCCTCGAAGGACGCGGCGCTGCGGCTGCTCCCGCTGGCGGAGGCCCTGGACCGGGCCTATGGCGGCGGCACGGTGCTGCACGCGACCGTCACCCGCGTGGCCGCGCGGGACTTCCAGAAGCGCGGGCCGCTCGCCCGGGACTACGCGCGGTTCGTGCGCGGAGGAAGCCCCTTCCCCGCGGCCTACCTGGCGGCGCTGCGGCGCTCCGGCGAGGACGACCTGTACGTGGGCGCGCTCGGCTACGAGCTCAAGGAGGGACGGCCCGTGGACGTGGCGGCGTTCGCTCGCGCCGCGGACAGACTGGGCGACCCGTGGTTCCACCTCATCGCCGAACGCGAGCGCGCCCAACAGGAGGTGCGCGACGGCCAGTGGTGGAAGGCGGAGGCGCGCGTGCTGGAGGCGCTGCGCACGTGCGAGGCGGAGCGGCTGGACTACCGCTGCGCCGACCTGCACCAGTGGATGACGGACATGTACCTGGGCGAGCTGCACCGTCCCGCCGAGGCCCACGAACACGCGCTGCGCGGCTGGCGGCTCGCGAAGAATCACGGGGAATGGCAGCAGGAGCGGACGTTCCTCCAGGAGCTGGGGCAGGTGGCGCGCTTCCACCACGTCGTCCCCACCGCGAGCGCGTACCTGCGGGAGTCGCTGGCGCGCATGCCCGACGACTCCGTGCAGTCCGGCTACGTGCACCGCAACCTGGCCACGCTGGCGTGGATGGACTTCCGCGTGGACGAGGCCCGTCAGCACATGGAGCAGGCCCTGGAGTCCAGCCTGCCGCCCGGCCTGAATGGCGCGGGTGTGCTCGCGGACCTGGCCCGCTTCGGTCCCATGCCCGGCGCCGCGGACGTGATGTCCCGCACCCTCTCCGGGCTGCGTCAGGCCCAGCCCCGCCCTGGCAAGCGCGCGCTGCTGGACGCAATCCAGGGGGAGTTCGAGCTGGAGCGCGACCCCACCGCCGGACGCGCCCTGCTGCGGAGCGCTCTCACGCAGGCGGAACAATGGCCCGACGACGTGAACGCCCGCCGCGCTCGGGCCCGCGCCTCCGCCGCGCTCATCTCCGACGCCGGACGCACGGGCGCGTTCGTGGAGGCGCTGACCCTCGCGGGCCGCCAGCTCCAGGTGATGGAGGTGCCGGAGCGCTGCGTGCTCGCGGTGTCGGTGCAGCATGAGCGCACGCTCGCGGTGGCGCGGGGGCCTTCCGGCGCGGTGCGGGGGGACGTTCACCCAGACACGCACGGCGCCACTCGGACAGGATGCCTCTGGACTGGTGCCGCCCTCGGTGCAGGAGGCGCTGCGCGGATGTGACGAGGTGCAGGTGCTGGCTCCGCCTCCGGTGAATGGCCTGCCCCGGCTGCTGCCCCCGGACCTCGCCTGGAGCTACCGGGTGGGCCACGCGACGCCAGGCCAGCCTCCGCCGGTGGACAGCGGCACGTACCTGGTCGTCTCCAACGTGGACACGCCCGCGGCCCTGGGCCTTCCGCGCCTGCCTTCCATGTCGCATCCACCCGGGCAAGACTCCCGGCGCGTGATGCTGGAGGGCGCGAGGGCCACGCCGTCGCGCGTGCTGGAGGCGATGGGCGCCGCCACCGAGGTGGAGCTCCACACGCATGGCGTGTTCAGCCAGGAGCTGTCGGACGCTTCGCTCCTCATGCTGGCCCCGGAGCGGGATGGCCGGTACGCGCTCTCCGCCCAACAGGTGCGCACCCACGGGCTCCCCAAGGCACCGCTGGTGTTCCTGGCCGCGTGCGGCGCCGCGCGCACCGCGCCCTTCCCTCACGAGTCCTTCAGCCTGCCCGTGGCCTTCCTCGAAGCAGGGGCGCGCGCGGTGCTGGCCGCCACGGTGGACATCCCGGACTCGGCGGGCCGCTTCTTCAACGACGTGCGCGAGCGCATCCACGCGGGCGTCGCCCCCGCCGTGGCCCTGCGCGACGAGCGGCAAGCGTGGCTCCAGGCTTCACCGGGCGACCGCTGGGTGCACGACGTGCTCCTGTTCCAGTGACAACCCAAAAGGTAGCTTAAAAGAAACATATCCGTGACGTCTTCAAGATGAAGCCACACGCGGGATCGGAACGCGGATCCGGCGGCTTCGTCAGGAGGACACGGTCATGTCGAGATGTCGGATCAGTCCTGTGCTGGTACCCATGCCCAGAAGGCCTCAGCAGGCGCTCCCGGACAAGCCGCCCCCGGGTCCCGCGGAGCTGGAGACGAAGACGCTCGTGACATCGCTGTTCTCTCGCGACGAGTTCCAGGACGACCTGCCGGACAAGCCGCCGCCGGGTCCCGCGGGCTTCGAACGCTGACGCGCGTGGAAGAGGCCCTCCGGGGGAAGGGCCTCTTCGACGCACGCGGTAGAGGTTCGAGCCTGTCTCCGTCTACCGCGACGCCATCGACACCTGGGCCGAGGTGCCCTGGGACTGGGGCGCGGCCACGTCGCGCTGGAGCACGGTCTCCACGCGCACCGCGGGCGTGGGACGGTTCGCCATCCGCTTGTGGTGCATGCCGGACAGCTTGAGCGCCAGCTCCGGACCGGTGACGCCCTTGGGGATGTAGCCGTCCGCCCCTGACGCGCGCACCAGCTCGCGCAGCTTCGACTCGTCCATGGACGAGTACAGGATGAACAGCGTGTCCGGCCCCGCGAACTGGCGCACCACGCCCAGGATGCGGTCGCCGCTCAGCGCCGGGATGTTCACGTCCAGCAGCACGATGTCCGGCTGCTCGGTCCGCAGCAGGTTGGCCACGCCCAGCGCCGCGCGCGTGGTGACGACATCGAAGCCGTACCGGCTGATGGAGCGCTCCACCAGTTCGAGCACGAGTGGGTCATCATCCACCACAAGCGCCTTCAACTTGCCTTCCGCCATCGCGTCTCCGCCTTCCAGGACCTTGAGGGAGAGGTCTGAAGTGCATTACGTCCAGGTATGTTGTGCAATATACGTCATAACTGTATTCGCGCACAATGCCCCTAGGCCTGAAGACCCGGGAGCCCCGCACTTCGAGTACGGAAGTCGGGTTTCGAAGTCGCGCGGAGGTAGGGAAAACGCCTCACGCCGCTGGGGCGGCGGCGACCCCAGAGTGTGACTCCCGGTGAAATACGGGCGGGCCCGAGCGGATGCAAGACCGGGGGCCGAAGCGCTCGCGCGCCTGTCCGCCTGCCGGGCTGGGAAGGAGCGTCCTTTGGGGGTGCCCCGCCCGGGGACGCACGGGAAAGCCGTGCGCAGGCGGGCGTCGCTTGGCACTTTTGGGGGATGGCTTCGGGAACTCCCTTCGACAACGACTTCGCCCTGCTGGTGGCGGTGCTGCCGCCGCCGCTCCAGGAGGCGGTGCGGCAGCTGCCCCACGCGGAGCTGCTGGAGGTGGTGATGGACCTGGGCCGGCCTCCGGAGGCGCGGCTGGTGCACGGCGTGGCCCGCCTGTCGGAGGTGCCCGTGGACGCGGAGGCGCTCCAGGCGGTGCTCGCCCGGGTGGGGGAGCCGGGCGGCGACAACCGCGCGGGCATCGAGCGCACGCTCCACCGCGTGTCCGCCATCCGCAACCGGCAGGGGCGCGTGGTGGGGCTCACGCTGCGCGTGGGGCGCGCCATCCAGGGCACCATCGACATGCTGCGCGACCTGGTGGAGTCCGGGCGCAACCTGCTGCTGCTCGGGCGGCCGGGCGTGGGCAAGACGACGAAGCTGCGCGAGGTGGCGCGCGTGCTCGCGGACGCGCTGGGCAAGCGCGTGATGGTGGTGGACACGTCCAACGAGATTGGCGGCGACGGGGACATCCCGCACCCGGGCATCGGCGGCGCGCGGCGCATGCAGGTGAGCCGGCCGGACCGTCAGCACGACGTGATGATTGAAGCGGTGGAGAACCACATGCCCGAGGCCATCGTGGTGGATGAGATTGGCACCGCCGCAGAGGCCGCCGCCGCGCGCACCATCGCGGAGCGCGGCGTGCAGCTGGTGGCGACGGCGCACGGCAACACGCTGCAGAACCTGGTGCTGAACCCCACGCTGTCGGACCTGGTGGGCGGCGTGCAGACCGTCACGCTGAGCGACGACGAGGCGCGGCGCCGGGGCACGCAGAAGACCGTCACCGAGCGCAAGGGCACGCCCACCTTCGACATCGTGGTGGAGATGGTGAGCCGCGACGAGGTGCGCGTGCACCGCGACACGGGCGCCGCGGTGGACCGGCTGCTCACGGGCGCGGACGTGGGCGGCGAGAAGCGCCGGCAGCAGGACGGCGCCGTGCACGTGGAGGCCGCGCCGGAGGTGGTGGAGG